>JAUVSX010000414.1 GCA_030596915.1 Chloroflexota bacterium
CAGGCTGAGGAGGCTGACCACCAGTACGGCCAGCAAAATCGCCACGCATCCGAGCAGCGCACGGAGGACATGATCCACCGTCTGTTCCAGCGGGGTCAGTTGCGCCTCGGCTGTGGGGGCGTCCGCGACCACCCTGGCCAGGAGGGTCTCGGCCCCCACCTTCTGCGCCTCGTAGACGGCGCGCCCACTGACACAGAAGGTCCCCGCGTACACGAGATCACCTGCCTGCAGGGCGACGCGGCCGTTCCCCTTGGCGACCATCGCCTGGTCGACGAGGATCGTATCCTCAGTGAAGAGCTCGCCATCAGCCGGGAACTGGTCGCCGGGACCCACGACCAACAGGTCCCCGCGCACAATCTCCGCTGGGTTGATGGCCTTGATCTGGCCCCCACGGATCACAGTCGCCTGGGGTTTGGTCGCCTGCTCCACTTCTTGCAGTCTCTTGATCGCCAGGAGTTCGCGGCCTACGTTCAGACCGATGATCACCAGGACCAACCCGAAGCTGATGAGCGCGTCCAGGTACAGGCCGAGGAGGAGCTGGACAACCGCCACGCCGACCAGGCTTACGTTGAAGATATTGAGCGTATTGTCGCGCAGGATGTCTCGTCGCGTGCGAACCGGCCGAAAGTCGACTACGTTATCCTGACCCTCGATATGCCTTGCCTCAGCTTCGGCGTCTGTCAGGCCACGAAGGTCGCGGTGGATGATGGGGGAGGGACCGGGGCGTTCCTCGACGGCCAGTTTGGTTTGCAGCCAGCGCCACAGCCTGGCCACCAGCGCCGCGATGGCGACGGTTCCTCCCAGAAGGAGCACCACCTGGAGCACACGCCTGCCTGGTCGCCTGCCGCTATCCTCGCTCATCCTCGTACCCTCGTACTCCACAGAGGCCGTCTCAGCCATCCTCAGGCAATCCTCCGTACGCGCTCCGGGTCCGGCAGCAGGCCGCCAGAACGGACCTCCCACGGGCAGGAGGTCGCTGGCTCATCGCCGCCTCTCTCCACGGCGGCGCCGAGGGGTCAGTCGCCCGGTTCGCCAGCATCGAGCATATCCGATTCAGCCGCTCGCACCACCCTTGAGAGCCGCTTGGCTGTCTCAGGCGCCACCTGAATGTCGACAATCTGCGTCGGGTAGGGCATCTTGATGCCCGCCTCGTCCAGCGCTTCCTGCAGCGCAGTGTGCACACGGTCCAACATGTGTCTCGTGTCGATGTAGGACTCGATCCACCAGCGCACGCGAATGACCATGGCCGAATCGCCCATCTCGACGTACAGCGCGTCGACAGGCTTGTCCGGCAGGACCTCATGCAGATTACGCACGGTGTGGATGATGATGCCGCGTGCCCTCTCGATATCGGTGTCGTAGGCGAGGTGAACGTGCGTCTGTATGCGGAACTGCGGGTCGGGGTACGTGTAGTTGACGACCTGGTTCGAAGCAATGGTCGAGTTGGGCACGATGACCAGACGGTTGTCCCTCGTACGGATTCGCGTACTGCGCATGCCAATGTCGACCACGTCGCCCCAGGTGTCCACTCCTTGGATCTCGATACGATCGCCGACGCGGAACGGGCGGTCGACCTGGATGATGAAGCCGGCGATGGCGTCAGCGATGGTATCCTGTGCCGCAAGGGAGATAGCGAGACCACCGATGCCCAACGCGGCCGACAGCGCGCCCACATTGACGCCGAAGTGGGACAACAGGATGGTACCGCCCGCGATCACAAGCCCGATACGGCCGAGGCGCGCGAGAAGCGTGATTATCGGCGCCAAGTCCTGCTCGCGGTCCTCCTCAGCCAACTTCTCGCGGAACCACTGGTCCGCGACGCCGATCGATCTCCAAGCGATGCGAAGAAGGAGGGCCAAGACAACGATGAAGTACGCGTCCGACAGAAACACCTTGACTCCAGCGCTGATGAATGCGAGCTGGGCGGTCACGATGTTAAGGGTCAGAAGAACGACCAACCACCGGAGAGCGGAGCCTGCAACCTCGAAGAATTCGTCGTCAAGCTTGGTGGCGGTTCGTTCGGCCAATCTGGGCAGGAGCCTCCGCGTCAGCCAGCCACCAAGCAGAAGCCCGATGACCGCGACCGAGACGGCCGAGACCAGGAGGTTCAACCAATCAGCGCCGGTCAAGCCGAGGAATGTCACGTCGTCGACGCCCACGCGGCCGGCGAGATTCTCTATCTCCCGCGCGAGTATCCCCGGCGTCGCCGTCGGAGCGGGCGTTCGCGTTTCGACTATCTCGTCGAGTGGCTCCGTCGCTGTCGGCTCAACTGTGGATTCCTCCTCGGGCGGTGGGGGTGTCTCCTGCGTCCCGGAAACAGGCAGCGGCGGCCCGGCGAAGGCCACCCCAGTTTGGGCCGAAAGGATGAGAACCAGCGCAACGGCGATAGTCGCGGCACGCAGGAGATACCTGCTTCTCATCGCCCCCCCCCACTCTGCCCCTGTCGTGTTCGATCCAGTCCGTCTGATAGCCGGAGCTCGCCTCTGATGATAATCACCACGCACCTCGCCCCATCAGTCGTCCGGGCCGCCCGCGCCGGGCGGCCTCTCATCGGGTAGACCCGACCGCTTGGGGAGTTGCTGGTCCGTCGTCAAAGGCATCTGTAGCTGGAGCGTCTGGATTGGATAGGGCATCTCGACGCTCGCATCGTCCAGCGCCTCCTGCAGCGCTGTGTGCACCAAGTCAAACATGCGTCGCGTGTCGAAGTAGGAATCTATCCACCAGCGCACGCGAAAGACCATTGACGACGGGCCCATCTCGATGTAGAGCGCGTCGATAGGCTTGTCCTGCAGCACGCCCTCGACGTGTTGCACTGTGTCGATGATGATGCGGCGTGCCCTCTCGATATCGGTGCCGTAGGCGATGCCTATGTGCGTTTCGATGCGGTACTGCGGGTCCGGGTACGTGTAGTTGACGACCTGGTTCGACCCGATGATCGAGTTGGGCACGATGACCATGCGGTTGTCGCGGGTGCGGATGCGCGTCGTGCGCAACCCGACGTCGACGACGTCACCCCATGTGCCCAGTCCCTGGAGCTCGATGCGATCGCCGACGCGGAACGGACGGTCAACCTGGATGATGAAACCGGCGATGAGGTCAGCGATAGTGTCTCGCGCTCCCAGCGACAAGGCCAGGCCGCCCATTCCCAGCGCGACCGCAAGCGCGCTGACGTTGATGCCGAAGTGGGACAGCAGAGTGGAGCCGGCCACGAAGACGAGGCCGATGTGCCCCAGTCGCGACAGCAGCGTGATGAGGGGCCCCACGTCTTGCTCACGTTCCTCCGCGGCCGACTTATTGTGGAACCACTCGTCCGCGACGCTGATCGATCTCCAGCCGATGCGAAACAAGAGACCCAGGTTGATGACGAAGGCGGCGTCCGCAAACACGGTCTTGAAGCCAGCGCCGAGGAAGGTCAGCCGCGCTATCTGAACATTCGCGGTCACCACGAGAATGAGCCATTTCAGATCGGAGCCGGCAACCTCCACCAACGCGTCGTCCAGGTCAGTCGCAGTCCGTTCCGCCAGCGCGGGGAGAAACTTCCTCGTCAGCCAGCCACCAACCAGCAGCCCGATGACGACGACCAGCACGATTGAGATCAAGAGGTTCAGCCAGTTTGCGCCGCTCAATCCTAGGAAGTCAATGTCCTCCACGCCCAAGCCACCGGCGAACTTCTCCACCTCCCGCGCGATGACATCTGGGGTCGCTGTGGGAGCTGGCGTCCGGGTCGTGACTATCGCCTCGTCAGACGTGTCCGGCACGGAGAGCCCGAAGCCTGA
>JAUVSX010000262.1 GCA_030596915.1 Chloroflexota bacterium
ATCAATGTTCACCTGAACGCAGACTACCTCGGAAGCGATGGCTTCGCGGGGAGCTTCGGCTCGCGCATTCTCGTGCGTTCTTCTGTCGATAAGGCAGGGGAGACACTTGAGATCCGGCATGGCGCAACGATCCTGGCGACCGGTGGGGTGGAATACCGGGGGCCAGACTACGGGTACGGGACCGATCCGCGCGTCGTCACGCAGCAGGAGTTTGAGGCACGGTTGGCCTCAGACGAGGACCCGCCCAGGTCCGTGGCGATGATCCTTTGCGTGGGACCCGCTGAGAAGTACTGCTCGCGTATATGCTGCACGACGGCAATCAAGAACGCGCTGGCGCTCAAGCGGCGCGATCCCCACGCCCAGGTAACCATTCTGTACCACGACATCCGCACGTACGGCTTCAAGGAGCGCCTGTACCAGGAAGCGCGCCGCCTAGGCGTGATGTTCATCCAGTACGACTTCGGGCGGAAGCCAAGCGTGAAGACAGGGGGAGCAGGCCTCGAGATATCGGTGACTGAGCCGAGCCTGCGCGACGAGGTTATCCTGAGCCCTGATCTGCTCGTGCTAAGCATGCCGGTCGTGCCATCAGATGGCGCCGACGAACTTGCCACGCGGCTAAAGGTGTCGACAGACCTCGACGGGTTTTTCCTTGAGGCGCACGTCAAGCTGCGCCCGGTCGATTTCTCCAGCGATGGCGTCTTCCTGTGTGGAATGGCCCACTATCCCAAGTTCATCGACGAGACGATTGTCCAGGCCCAAGCAGCCGCTGCCCGAGCGCTGACCATCGTGGGCAAGGATGTTCTGGAGCTCGGCGGCATAGTTGCCGAGGTCGACGCGGAGAAGTGCGTTGGCTGTCTGACGTGTGTGCGTATCTGCCCGTATGACGTCCCGCAAATCCGTGCTGATTTCAGCGGCGTCGGCGAGATCGTCGGCGCGGCATACATCGAGCCTGCGCAGTGCCACGGCTGCGGGATATGTGTCGCAGAGTGTCCGGGCAAGGCTATCCAGCTAATTCGGTACCGGGGCGACCAACTTGAGGCGCAGATTGCGGCCCTCCTGGAACCGGAGCTGGTGGTGGCGACATAGCGCCCGCACCGGGTACGCGTGGCCGTGAATGAGGAAGGAGTGAACAGAATGAGCGACGCCGACTTCGATCCACTGCTTGTCGTATTCTGCTGCCGCCACTGCGCTTACGCCGCTGCGGACCTGGCCGGCGGATTGCGCATCCAGTACCCGCCGAGTGTTCGCATCGTCGAGGTGCCTTGCAGCGGACGCGTGGACGCGGTGGAGATGCTTCACGCCTTCGAGCAAGGTGCAGACGGCGTGATTGTGGCCGGCTGACTGGAGGGCGACTGTCATTACCTGGAGGGTAATGTGAACGCCAAACGGCGAGTGCGGTACGTCGCCCAGTTGCTGGATCAGATTGGCCTGGAGGGCGAACGCGTCGCGATGGCCAACATCTCGTCGGCAATGGGGGCCCAATTCGCGGAACTGGTGACGGACACGACCGAGAGACTGCGGGAGCTCGGCCCGAGCCCGCTCAAGGAAACATAGCACGCGGCAATGCAGCCAGACGGAGGTCACGATGATTGTTGGTGAACAGAAACCGCTCGATGAGGTGATGGAACTGCTAGGCGACGCCAGGAAGGTGCTCCTTGCAGGGTGCGGCACGTGTGTGACGGTGTGCTTTGCTGGCGGGGAGAAGGAGGTCGGGATTCTTGCCTCGCAGCTGCGGATGAGGAGCAAGCTAGAGGGCCACGCGATGGAAGTGGACGAAGTCACAGTCCAGCGCCAATGCGAATGGGAGTTCATCGACCCCCTCGCGTCGCGGCTGAAGGACTACGACGTCGTCTTGAGCCTGGCGTGCGGCATCGGCATTCAGGGTATGAACGAACGGTTTCCATCGACCATCACGCTCCCCGGAGTGAACACGACCTTCCTGGGGATTCCCGAGAAGCAGGGTGTCTGGGAAGAACGCTGTCAGGCATGTGGCGATTGCATACTCGCCGTCACCGCAGGAATCTGCCCGATTGCACGTTGCTCGAAGCAACTGCTCAATGGCCCGTGCGGCGGCTCTCAGAATGGTGTGTGCGAGATCGACCCTGACACGCCGTGCGCCTGGCAGCTAATCTGGGACCGTGCCCGGGAGCTCGGAACCGTTGACAAGCTGCTTGAGATTCAGAAGCCCAAGGATTGGTCCAAGAGCCGCGACGGCGGTCCACGCAAGATCGTGCGCGAGGATTTGGTCCTGATTGACGAGCAGACAGGGGACTAGGGCACAGATCGGGCCAGATGCAAGCCGACACGAGGGGAGAGATGGCTGGCGAGGAGCTGGTGACGCTGCGCTGGTTGCAGCAGTATGCCCGCCTGCGCTGGCTGACCGTCGGCGTGACGATGGTTGCAGCTCTACTCGCGCAGTTCGCCCTTGGCGCCAACGTTCTGGCACCAGTGCTACTCGTCGCCGCGGGTGTAGGCTGCTACGACGTGGCCTTCCGCCTGTGGCAGCGGCGGCAAGAGGAACGTTGCACCAGCCCCCGAGATGCTGTCCGGTTGCGACAGCGACTCGCGCTGATCGAGGTCGTGGCGGATCTGATCGCACTCACAGTACTAGTGCACTTCCTGGGTGGGGTTGAGACGCCACTCTTTCTGTTCTACTTCGTACTCGTAGGGTTCGCCAGCGTGATGTTAGCCCATGCCGATGTCTACAAGGTCGTGGTGGTCGCGATAGCACTTTTTGTTGGGCTCGCCACGATGGAGCTGTTGGGTTGGCTGCCACACGTGCACCTGGAAGGTTTCGTGCCGCACGGCCTGCACGCGGAGACCGCGTACGTCGTCGCTCTCGTGTTGGCGTTCGTGGTCGCACTGGTCGTGCTGACGGTTGGCATCACGGCTGTCGTGACGTTGCTGCGCGACCAGTGGGAGGAGCGTGCGCTGCAACGGGAGCACCAGCTAGCCGATTTGGATCGAATGCGAACTTTCTTCCTTGGACTGGCCTCCCACGATCTGAAGACGCCCCTGGCGGTTGTGTCGAACTATCTGCAGACTATCCTAGGTGGCTTCGTCGGTGCAGTCGATCCAAGACAACGCCGGTGGATGGAGCGCGCCAATCTCCGCGTCCTGGAACTGATACGGTTGATTGATGACTTTGTCGACGTGTCTCAGCTTGCCCCCGACCGCATCCTGGCTGAGATGACAAACACGAGCCTGAGCCATGCGGTGGAGTGCTCTGTCGAGAACGTCACGCATCAGATCGACGAGAAAGACCTGTCCCTGCACCTCGACGTGCCGCCGGACCTGCCAACCATATTCGCTTCGCCTCAACGCCTGCAGCGCGTTCTGACCAACTTGCTTATCAACGCAGCCACGTGCTCGCCGCGGCATGGGGAGATACGTGTGGAGGTGCGCGAACAGAAGCAGGCGCTACGAGTGGACGTGGTCGACGAGGGCCCGGGCATCCCAAGCCGCTACTTGTCTCACGTATTCGAGGACTACCTGCAGGTGCAGCGCGCGGAGTTCGTGCCAGGAGCCGGACTGGGTCTCAGCACGGCTCGCAAGATTATTGAGGCTCACGGGGGCACGATCTGGGTTGAGAGCCCCTGTTTCGGGGACGGGAAGGGCTGTCGTTTCTCCTTCCCATTGCCATGCGGCAAACCGGTTGACGCCGGCCCGCAGGAGTGACAGAAGATGGTTGGCGCTGAGATGCTCGAGCGGTTCTCGGTCTTGGCCGGCATCCCTCCTGCAGACCTGGGTGAGCTGGGCCGCATCTGTGAGATTGAGGACTGGTCCGAGGGACAGGTATTCGTACGGGAAGGTACGCCGGTAGACAAGCTACGCTTGGTGCTTCGGGGCAAAGCCGAGCTAGATAAGCAGATTCAGTTGGGCCGCCACGGTTCGATACGTCGAGCCACTGTGACGATCATCGGGCCGGGAGGTGCCGTCGGGTGGTCTGCACTTGTAGCTCCGTACATCTTCACCCTCTCGGGCGTGTGCTTGGAACCCTGCCAGTTCGTTGCCATCGATGCACAACGCCTACGAGACTTCATGGACGCGCATCCCGAGATCGCCTACAGAATCATGCAAGGTATCGCCGAGTTGGTCGGCTTCCGGCTGAAGGAAATGACGGGTGTGCTGACCTACTTCCTCTCAATCGTCTCGCATGAACTCAAGGCGCCCCTAGCAGCGGTCGAGAACTACCTGCAGGTCATGCTTGGTGGCTTCACCGGCGAGCTGACCTCGAAGCAGCGGCGCATGCTAGAGCGAAGCGTGGTGCGAATCCACGACCTCACTGGCCTCATCAGCGACCCGCTCGACCTGGCACGCATGCACCCCGGACAGATACAGGCCGAATTCGTCAGGTTCAACCCACGTGAGTTCGGGGACCGCTCGGTTGAGGATGCGTGGCATGCCGCAGAGGAGAAGGACATCGCCATCCGGGTCGGGGTACCGCAGGAGTTCGGTGACATGGTTGGCGCGCCTCAACGGCTCAGGCAGGTGCTGACCAACCTTCTCAACAACGCCATCAAGTTCTCGCCACCGGGCAGCACGGTGACGCTCCGATCCTGGGAGAGGGAGGATGAACTGTTCCTTCAGGTTAGCGATGAGGGGATAGGCATTCCCCCAGACGACCAATTGCACATATTCGATGACTTCTTCCGAGCCCGCAATGTCGGGGATGTGAGCGGTGCTGGGCTGGGTCTTTCAATCGCCAAGAAGATCGTGGATGCGCATCAGGGCCGAATCTGGGTCGAGAGTCCCTACAATGAAGCTAAGTCGGGCACGAGGTTCACTGTCGCGCTCCCTCGCAACCTCCCACTTCCAGGCGGGCGCGCGGACTAGACCAACGCGCCTTCACCGCAGGGTGCGATGGTAGACACGGCCGATGCGTGTATACTACGGGGAAAGGATGATGAAATATGAAGGGTGAGACCAATCTCGAGAGAGTTCTTACTGAGGGGCACTTCGCCGTCACGACCGAGCTCGGACCCCCGCGGGGCACGAGTAGGGACTTTGTCCGCCGCAAGGCTGAGGTTCTAAAGAACCACGCTGACGCCGTCAACATCACCGACAACCAAACGGCTGTCGTGCGTATGTCCAGCCTTGCCGCGTGCGCGATCGTGAAAGAGGCTGGAGTCGACCCGGTGATGCAAATGACCGTCCGCGACCGCAACCGGATTGCCATTCAGTCGGACATACTGGGCGCCGTGGCTCTGGGCATCGGAAACCTGCTCTGTCTCTCGGGGGATCATCAGAAGTTCGGCAACCACCCCG
>JAUVSX010000152.1 GCA_030596915.1 Chloroflexota bacterium
ATCGCTTACGACCGACCCGGCTTCGGCCTGACGGAGTGCCCTCTACCCGGACAGTGGTCGGGGCAGAACCCATACTCGTCAGAGTACCAGGACGATCTCGTCGTGGGCCTGATGGACGCTTGGGCGTCGATCGCGCCGTGCTCGTCGGCAATTCGGCCGGCGGCAACGTGGCAGCTCAGACGGCACTCAGCTATCCCGACCGGGTCGAGGGCCTGATACTCGTCGATGCCGCCATGTACGGGCACGGGCAGGGGGAGGACATCATCGGGAAAGTCTTGTCGATTCGGCCTCTCCAGAGGGTTGGCCCGCTGATCGTACGCGCTATTGCGGCGCTCAGCGCGAAGTTCGCGGACACGTCGTGGCACGAGCCGTCCAAGCTCACAGCCAAAATCCGAAAAGACTATCAGAGGCAGCTCGAGGCGCACAACTGGGACTTCGGGTTCTGGGAGGCGGATCGCGTCGGGCTGCCCGATGACGTGAGCGATCGGCTGGGCGAGCTTACATTTCCTTGTCGTCACCGGTGATGATGACCACGTCGTCCCGACCGAGGACAGCGTCCGCTTGGCCGGCGAACTGCCGAACGCCGCACTCGCCGTGATCCCACACTGCGGCCACGTGCCAAACGAGGAGTGCCCGGACGAGTTCTTGCAGGCCGCGGGCGGCTTTCTGGAGGCCCTATCAGACTCGGCCTAACTGGTACCTTGATCTGGCAGGAAACCGAGCTGGGTCACTGACGTTACCTGTGGGGGGACCGAATTCGGGTGGGACCTGGCATCCGAACTACTTCGGCAACGCGACCCAGTGGTGCGCCTTCTACCTGGCGGGTGTGGCAGCCGGCGGCCGATGGGCAGTCTTCAGTCCCATCATCCGTACTGCCCTTCTGCATCGCGTCACGGGCGTGTCGCGGCTGGAGAAGAGCTTGGTCGAGACGAGGTCCCTGTACCGGGAGTACATTGAGAGCCCGAGCGCCTTCGTCCCCTGTCTTCCGCCCACGAAGCGATGATCGTGGGCTGCAGGGATGCGCACGTTTCGTGGCCCGTCCTGGCACGCGTGGGCGTTGACTACGGTGCCTGGCGGATCTCACGCTCACCGACCCCTAGCGAAGTGAGCAGAGCTACCGGCGCTGTCCGTCCTTCTGACCATACTGCGCCAGCACCGGCAACGCCACACCGTACCGGACTAGGTCCACAGTAGGTGTGGCTACATCCGTACCCCGAGAAGCTCCTGCTCCGCGACCACGTATGAATCCTCTGATCCGCCCCAGATCCGGTATCACCCTCGGGTCCTCCGCGACTTGACTCGTACACAGTTTGTGCATACAATCGGCCTGTGGACTTCCAGTGGGATCCCCAGAAGGCCGCATCGAACCTGAGGAAACACGGCGTCGACTTCGCCGATGCGGTAGGGGTCTTTGAGGACGAATGGGCGCTGACCGACAGGGAGGAGTATGTAGAGGGTGAAGCGCGCTATGCAACTCTGGGAACCGATTTCCTGGCCCGCGTCCTGGTCGTAGTCTACACGCATCGAGGCGAGGCGATCCGCTTGATCTCGGCCCGAATGGCCACCAGAAGCGAGAGACGAGTGTATGAACGAAAACGAGTTTGACTTCGAGCGAGCTCAGCAGGGGGCTGTAACGAAGCCCGCGCCTGGCAAGACCCGCATTACGATTCGGATTGACACCGATGTGCTGGATTGGTTTCGCCAGCAGGTTCACGACGCGGGAGGCGGGAACTACCAGACGCTCATCAACGCAGCGTTGCGCGAGCATATCCGTTACCGAGACGACACCATCGAACAGGTGCTGCGCAAGGTCATCCGCGAGGAGCTGCAAGCGGTCGCTCGGTAGAGCGCCGGTGGCGGGCGCTGGCAGTTCACGGCAGTGTGGCAGCTTCGCCCTGGTACCCCCTGTCCCGAAATCCGAAACCGGGTTGCCGGACTGCGTGGGCTCCGTGCGCGACGACCTTGCGCGGGACGGCACGGCGGAGGCGCCCATCGCTAGGCGCTGTCGGGTGCTCCCGCAACAGACCCCTAACGCTGATATCCCCCTAGATATGCTGCGCCACGATCTGCCGCGGCACCGACTCGCTTGCGCTTGCCACAAGTCAGTGCCATACTCATCCCCTGGCGTGGTACTCCACCCCCACCGGGCGTTGATGATCGGGCACCGCTCGGGCGAGGCTATTGTTCGGAGCAGTTGGGCCCGGCAGACGACGGCGGAGAAGGCAGGCCGTGAAGGTTCGCGAGGTCATCCGTCTGATCGAGAGGGACGGTTGGTACCTGGTTCCCACGAGGGGCAGCCATCGCCAGTACAAGCACCCGACCAAACCTGGCGAGGTGACGATCGCCGGGCACTTGGGCCACGACTTAGCGCCGGGCACCCTTGGCAGCGTCCTCAAGTAGGCGCAACTGCCGAAGCTGGATAGGCGAAAGGGCGGATAGGAAAGATGTACCGATTCCTGATCGTCATTGAAAAGGCGGATGGCAATTACTCCGGCTACTCGCCGGACCTTCCTGGCTGTATCGCTACGGGCGACACCCGCAACCAGGCCACCGCCAACATGTACGAGGCCATAGAGCTGCACGTTCGCGGTTTGCTGGAAGACGACATTCCAGTGCCTGAGTCTCACTCGTTCGGCGAATACGTCGCAATGCCGCCTGGCGCTGTCTGACACCCAGGCTGAACCGCTCCCAGCACTGGGGCCCTCCCCCACGAAGCTCGAACTCCCAACCCACGGATCCCGAACCCCCGAATCTGGCGCCCAACTGGGTGTACCACCAAGTGTGCCCGTGTCCGTACCCCGAGGAGCTTCTGCTCGTCAATCACATCTGGCACCGCTTCCCAACGCCTGGCGCGCCCGCGCGAAAGCCCTACAATAGCCGGACAGGCCAGCCGACCCCAGGGCCACCATAGACCTCCAGCCAAGAGATGCGACAGACAATGGACTACACTCCTGGACCCGTTCTCCTGTTCGGCTCGGGCGAGATCGCGCCCGGCGCGCAGCGCGCCTACCGCGCGCTGTTCACCCCCATGGCCAGGCCGGTCCGGCTTTCGATACTGGAGACGCCCGCCGGTTTTGAGCTCAACTCCTACTGGGTCGCCTGCAGGGTCGCCAACTACCTGGAGGAACATCTCCAGACCTTCGTTCCCGAGGTGTCAGTGGTGCCGGCCCGCGAACGTGGCACCGAGTTCAGCCCCGACGACCCTGACATCGTCGCACCGCTCCTGCGATCGAGTGTCGTCTACCTCGGGGCCGGCAGCCCCACGTACGCCGTGCGGCAACTCCGGGACACGCTGGCCTGGCACCTGCTCAAGGCGCGCCACTGCCTGGGGGTTCGCGTCATCTTCGCCAGCGCCAGCGTGCTCGCAGCCGGGGCATACACAATCCCCGTCTACGAGATCTTCAAGGTGGGTGAGGACGTCCACTGGAAGGCTGGGCTTGATCTGTTCGGCACGTACCGTCTATCGCTCGCCTTTGTACCACACTGGAACAACACCGAGGGAGGCGCCAACCTCGATACGAGCCGCTGTTTCATGGGACGGCCGAGGTTCCGTCAGCTTCTTGAGATGCTTCCAACTGGCGTCACGATCGTGGGCATCGACGAGCGGACCCAGTTGCTGATCGACCTGCAAGAGCAGCGCTGCGATGTCCTGGGTCAGGGTGGCGTGACGCTGGTCAGCAACGGCGCGGAGGGATTCTACGAGAGCGAGTTAAGCTTCGCCGTCACCGAGCTAGGCCCCTTTGAGATGCCCAAGCACCCGTGTGTCGGCGTCCCCGCCGACGTATGGGCGTGTCTGGAGCCCGCTAAACGCGTCGGGCCCGCTGGGGGGGATATGGGCAAGCCCGATCCCCCCACAGAGGTGCTTGCCCTGGTGGGTGAACGCTCGGCTGCGCGAGCGCGTCGCGACTGGGCAGCGGCGGATGCACTCAGGGACCAGGTGCTTGAGCTGGGGTGGGAGATCCGCGACACGCCCTCCGGCCCTGAGGCGAATCCCCTTGACCCATGATAGTGCGCCGACCTGTCCCGTTGGATTCCTCGCAGCGAGATGCTTCCGCCGGCGCGGGCAGCGAGTCGCTGCCCGTACATGGGCCATGACGCCGCGGTCGGCAGTATGATCGGAAACCCGAGGCGCTCCCTCTTTGTCGTGGCGTTGGGCCACGTGATACTGGAGGTGTGCAACAACGGCCTGCCCGTCGTATACCCGTTGCTCGTCGGAGCCGGTCTGCTGACCTTCACCCAGGTCGGGCTGGTGACCCTCGTCGGCAGTCTGGCAGCCTCTCTGAGCCAACCCTTGATGGGGTACTTGAGCGACCGCTGGGATCCGCGCTTGATGGTCGCTGGCAGCGTTGCCCTCAGCGGCCTGTGTATGGGCCTGGTCGGCTTCGCCCCCGGCCTCGGGCCTTTTCTGCTCCTCGTCGCGCTGGCGATGGTCGGGTCGGCCGCCTTTCATCCGGCGGGCGCTACGCTCTCGTCCGCCAGCAGCCTGGCGGGACGTAGAGGGGCTGCGCTCGCCATCTTCTCCGTCGGCGGCAACCTGGGCGGCGCTCTCAGTCCGCTCTGGGTGATGGTCGGAATGAGCTGGTTCGGGCTTCGGGGTACAGCGGTGGTGATCCCATTAGGCATCCTGGGAAGCGTGATCCTCTGGCAGCAGCTCCGAGCAGTGCCTTTGACCACGTCTCATCGGTCCCCGGGGATGGTGACAGCAGCTCGCCAGGGGTCGCTGGCGGGCCTCACCGCTATCGTGCTGGCGGTGATGTTCCGCACCTGGTTCCAGATTTCGCTCTTCACCTACTTGCCAAGCTGGATCGAGAGCCAGACCGGCTGGTCTTTGACCGGCGGGCAGATGCTGGCCGCGGCCATGGTGGCCACCGCAGCCGGCAGCCTCCTGGGCGGCGCGCTCTCGGACCGAACAGGGCGCTGGCCGCTGATGGCCGTGAGCCTGGGGTTGCTGGTCCCGATTTCCCTGCGGCTTGGGCAGGCGTCGGCCGCCGTTCAGCCGTTCCAGGTCGCCGCGCTTGGCTTCCTCGTCGGTACGACCTTTCCCGTCGCCATTGTCGCGGCCCAGGAGACCTGGCCAGGCGGGCACGGAATGGCCTCCGGGCTGACGATGGGCCTGACGTGGGCTGGCGGTGGCCTCGGCGCACTGGTTACGGGGGTCGTAGCCGACCACTACTCGCTTGGAGTTGCACTGCAATGGCTGTGGGTGCCCGCGCTGCTTTCCGCGGTCTGCATCCTCGCCTCCCCGTTGCTGGTTCGCCGTACGAGCGCCGGGCCCGGCATGCCGCAGGGTAGCGACGCGCCCACCCAGGAGTCGCCGGTCGCTTAGGCACTCGCGGGCGGCCGCCGCTGCCGGTTCAGAGTCAAAGCGGAGTGCTCGCCGCCCGCCAGGTGTTGGTCTCATCTGTCGGTCAGCTCGGACACAGGAAGCTGGCCGTCGCGGAATAGGATACACGTGGGGAGGTACTAACATGGGAGTCGGGCTTCACCTGCCGGAAATCAACTACCGGCCTTCGTTCCCGAAGGGCTACAGTCCTGGCGTCGGCATCATTGGTTGTGGCGCCATCGTCAAGAGCGCGCACCTCAGGGCCTACGCGAAGTTTGGCGTCAACGTCGTGGGAGTGTACGACGTCTCCGAGGAGGCCACCAACGGCGTGCAGGAGCAGTTCGGCGTGCCCAAGGTGTTCGGCAGCCTGGACAAGCTGCTGGCGCACCCGGACATTGAGGTTGTCGACATCGCCACGCGCCCCGAGCATCGAATGCCTCTGATGCGGCGCGCCCTCGACGCGGGCAAGCACATCCTGGCCCAGAAGCCTCTCGCCCCCAGCGTAGGCGAGGCGCGGGAGATCGTGCAGGAAGCCGACCAGCGGGGCCTGAAGCTGGCGGTCAACCAGAACGGGCGCTACCTACCGCCCTGGCGGATTGCGACGCTGCTGATCCAGAAGGGCGTCATCGGCGAGGTGCTCGCGATCACCCACCTGTACGATATGAAGCACGCCGCGACCACCGGGACACATTTCGATGATATGCCGCACTTTGTCATCTACGACTTCTCAATCCATCGGCTGGACATCATTCGCTGCTGGATGGAGGGCAGTACCCCCCTCTCGGTCCGCGCGCGCGACTACCGCACGCCCAACCAGCCCGCGCAGGGGAAGACGCCCTGGGGCATGTGGATGGAGGTGGAGTACGAGCGGGGCGCCAGCGCCTTGGTCCGCGGCGTCGGGTGCTCCGAGACGAAGCGCCCGAGCCAGCCGTTCTGGGTGCACGGCGCCGAGGGGACAATCCGCGGCAGTGTGCTTGGCTGCGACTTCGTCGAAGTCGAGAAGGGCGGCGTCTTCGCCCGGTACAAGCTAGAGGGCGACCTTCACCTCGATCGATTTGCCGCAACTATGGGCGAGCTGCACCACGCCATCGCCGAGGACCGCGAGCCTTTCAACTCGGGTCGTCACAACCTGCTGTCTCTGCAACTGACGCTCGCGGCCGTCATGTCGGCCGAGGCTGACGGGCGCCCGATCGCGCCAGCAGAAGCCCCGTAGCCGCAAGCACATGTGCGTCCTGACGATCCTCACCCCGGCAGTGGAGCCGAACCCGAGAGCCGGGACCTGAGCATCGCCGCCTGCCCTCATACTGGGCTGGTCAACGGAGGGTAACACCAATGGAATGTAACGTGGGTCAAATCGCGGTCCACTACGAGGAGTTCGGTGTGGGCACGCCCATCGTGTTTCTGCACGGGTGGACTGTCGATCACCGCTTCGAGGCGAACGACTACGAGCCAATCCTCTCAACGCGGCAAGGCTGGCGCCGCATCTATCTCGATCTGCCCGGGCACGGAAGGACGCCCTCCGCAACCTCGATCACCTGTATGGACGACATGCTGGACGTTGTCCTCGACTTCATCGACACCGTGATCGCCGGACAGCGTTTCGTTCTCGCGGGCGCGTCGGCCGGGGCCTACCTCGCCCGTGGTGTCGTGCTCCGTCGGACCGCACAGCTCGACGGGCTTCTGCTGCGCGTGCCGCTGATCGAGGCCGACGATTCGAAGAGGGAAGTCCCGGCGCCGGTCGTGTTGGTCGAGAACGAGGATCCTCGGGCCGGCCTGAAGCCCGAGGAGGAGTCGGGTTTCGCCCTGGCCGTCGTGCAAAGCGAGCTGTTTATGGCGAAACTGCGCGCTGACTCTCTACCAGCGCGTCGACTCGCCAACTTCGAGTTCCTCGAAGGGCTCACCCAAGGCCCCAGGCGCTTCG
>JAUVSX010000177.1 GCA_030596915.1 Chloroflexota bacterium
GGCAACGATGAAATCGGCGTCATCGTCAATGACAAGGATCCTAGACATGGCTAGCCTCCGCGCTCCCGCATTCGCTGGATAGCCATCTCCGCGGCGTTCACCATATGGTAGGCGACGGGCGAGGCCGTCAGCGCCGGGTGAGTGCCTGTCTGAAACATCGCGATGTCCTCCGCCGTCATACGGTTCTGTACGCAGGCCGAGATGGCATTGATGATCTCGCCGGCTGCGGGGCCACCCATCACCTGCCCGCCCAGAAGCACGCCGGAATTGCGCTCGAACACAAGCTTGACCTTGGTGGCTGCTGCGCCAGGCATGATACCGGGATGGCGGTTGGGACCTGCCACGGTTGCGGCAACCACGTCGTAGCCGCGCTTCGTGGCCATCCCCTCGGTCAAGCCGGCAGTTGCCAGCGCCATCGTCCCGACTGCGGTGGACCAAACGCCGACCGTGCCCACGTTTTCGCGCCTGAGCCCGAAGAGATTGGCTCCAGCGATGCGCGCCTCCAGAGTGGCGATGGATGCCAGCTTCAACGGTGATGGCCCACCACCAAAGAACGATATCTTCTCGGCACAGTCGCCACAGGCGAAGATGCTCGTGTCCGAGGTCTGCATCGTCCGATCCACCGCAATCCCACCCGTTAGACCAAGTCGCAATCCTGCGGCCTTCGCCAGGTCCACGTTGGCCACCGCCCCGATGCCCAGGACCACGACGTCAGCCATGATCTCACCGCCATCGGACAGGATGACCTTCTCCACCCGCCCGTTTCCGGCGATCCGCTCTACTCTGGTTGCGGTGCGAAGGTTGACCCCGCGCGACTTCAGCACTTCCTCCATCTCGCAGCAGAATTCCTCGTCGTATGCTAGTGCAAGGCAGTGGGGCAGGATTTCCACGATGGTGATGTTCTTGTCGCCTATCTTGTTGATCTCATCAGCGAGCTCGATCCCGATGAACCCACCGCCAACAATCACGACGTCCGTGGCTGCCTTGAGGTGCTGCTGGAGGGCGGCCAGGGCCTCGACGTCTTTCGCCGCCGTGTATACACCATCGAGGTCAAACCCCGGAATCGGTGGCATCGCGGGCCTTGAGCCCGTGGCGATGATCATCCGCTCGTATTCCACGTCGCCAGCCGAGGTGTGCAGAACCCTGCGCTCCCGATCTATGTCCTTGGCCTCCGCGATCAGCAGATCGATGTTGTTCTTCTCAAGCACTGCGTCCCCAACGAGGTTCTTCTGGGGACTGCCCAGCGTGCCGAAGATATAGGGTATGCCGCACGGTATTAGCACCTGCTTCTCTTGGCGGACCAGGAGAATCGTCCTGTCGGGGTAGTGACGCCGCGCCGTGATCGCGGCGGTAAGCCCGGCGGCACTGCCGCCTATGACGACTACGTCAGCCTTCCGCATTGTTTGCTCCTTTGTATGGTGTGTCCATAGCCTGACTGATGTCCATCAAATGCAACGTGTGTCCACGAGACGCTCGGAAGAGGCTGACCCCCGGCTTGAAGACCAGCCTGGTCACCACCCATCACCCACCGCGCGTCCGCTTACACCGTACTCACACCAGTTGCCCTCCCTGCCTCAGCACGATGCTCCTCACAGGCACGTCCAGATCGCGCGCGATGACCGGGCACTTGGTCTGGAGCAGGAAGAACAGCCTGGCGCCTTCCTCGCTCAACGTCTCATAGTTGGCCTGCCCCTTGGCTATGACAAGTTCGGCCTCCCGATACAGCCCAAGAAACTCCTTCGTGCAGCCGTCCAGGATTGTGCCAGCCGCGTCCGAGCCGGTGCTGACGACCTCTGCCACCTGGTCAATCCCGGCTGCGAGCGCGTCCTCCCGCGTGGCGTCGTTCAGGATGGGCGCCCCCTTGACAGCGTAGACCACGGGGACCGGCAGCTCCTCGATCAGCAGCCGGTCGAAGACCGTCTCCCCGGCGTTGTCGGCCAGAAAGAGCACGTGGTCGACGCGGGTGAGGGCCTCTCGCAGTGCCAAGCCGTCATCGATCGCGAACGGCTGAGCCAGCACGCGTTGGACCGTCTCAGCTAGATCGTATTGCTGCGCTGGTCCGAAGTCGATGATGTTGCCAGCGATACTCAGCCGCACCGCTGTATCCAGCCTGTCTTCCGCCCCAGCAAGCACTGATTGCATCCACGGGTAGAGGGCCAGCCCCTCACGCGCGCCGGCTTCCTTGACCTCCCGGTACGGATCGCTACTGCCAACCTCCTGCCGCACGATCCGGTGTACCTGGCTGCCGATCACAGGCGGCACATCCGAGGAGTCAGCCCGTTGCAGCAGGTCGAAGACGCGGTTCAACACCGCCCTCTGCTGGCATTCGCTCGCTCCGGCCATGCGCGCCGCCTCCAGCGCTTGGCGCACGAAGCAAGGGTAACAGTCCAGGTAGGTTCTCATCCTCGGTAGTCCTGTACGCTCGTCCGGCCGTCGTCTGTCCCGACCAGGCGACGGATGTCGTGGGCCGCTCTGCCTCGATGTCCGGACCCTTTCTCCTTGTCTCTCCCCGAGCAATCCACGGCCCACATTGTACCACACTAAGTGCAAGCTGTCCATAGACAGAGTGCACCTAATGCGAAGGGAGTTCGGGTAGTGGAGCTCCGGGAGGAGGCAGACGTGCGCTCACACCGGCACAGGTGTGTTCCAGTTCTTGGGGCGATCCTCCACCGCTCCACACGTAGGGCTGTCGGGCTGGGGTGCACTTCAGGGACTGGACGACGCAGCGTCACTGCGTGGCGGAGGATCACCGGGTCGCACTGGGCGTTGGCCCCGGCATGAAATGCACCCGCACGCACGAAACCCTTGACGAAAGCACGCTGCTGTGGTAATATATGAACGCTTGCTCATATATCTCCATGCGATTAGTGAGATCGGGAGAGGACCCGTGAAACCAGGTGTGGATATCAGCGCTGAGTGCGAGTTCTCCGGCACGGATGGCGCGCGCGTCCAGGAGACTCAGGGGAAGCTGCTCGACGATCTGACTGCCTCCAAGTTAGCTCGGACCTTCAAGGCGCTCAGTGATCCCACGCGGGTGCGCATACTCTCCGCCCTTTCGCAGCGTGAGTTGTGCGTACACGAGCTCGCAGCCTCTCTCGAGATGAGCCAGTCGGCCATCTCCCATCAACTGCACACGTTGCGCGACATGCGCCTGGTCCGCTTTCGCAAGGAGGGTCGCCACGTGTACTATGCGTTGGACGATGAGCACATTGAGGTCCTGTTCCAATGCGGGCTGGACCACGTCGAGCATGAGTGACTCCGGGACAGCCGCTGCCGCCCTTCCTTGAGATGATATCTGCGTAATGGCTCATACATTCAAGCCGCATCCAGAACCATTCAGAACGCTCATGTGTCGCTCTGGTACCACCCCGCGCAGTCCCTGTTCAGAGCGGCCGATCCGGGAGGCGCGCGGCCCGCGCGTGGACCGTAATGTCCTCCCTGCCAGACGAGGAAGACTGTGATAGATAAGCTGAAACTCGAAATCCCCGTGCTCTTGCCGGAGAACGACAACTGTGCGGAATGCGTGCAGCGACTTCAGGAAGCCCTGCAACTACACAAGGGCATCGAAACTGCCCACGTGGACCAGAGCAGTGTCCCATCTCGACTCTGTCTGCACTACGACCCCAACCTGATCACGCTGGCCGACGTTGAGCGCCACGCACGCCAGGAGGGTGTCACCGTCCAGCAGCGCTATCGGCACCGCGACTTGCAGATCGCCGGCCTGGACTGCGCCGATGGCGCGCTCAAGTTGGAGAAGGGAGTCGGCCGGTTGGACGGGGTGCTGCACGCCGCCGTCGACTTCACGTCGGCCAAGATGCGCGTCGAGTACGATGTGGAGCAGGTGCAGCGCACCGACATCGCTGAGCGTGTCCGTCGCCTGGGTTATTCCGTGGCGGCGGATGGAGCGGAGGCTGCGCTGGCCCAGGAAGAGGGACCGGGGGGGCTGCGAGGCCTGCTGGCCTTCATGTCCACCCAGCGACGTGATGCGCTCACACTGATCTCCGGCCTGCTCATCGTGCTCGCCTTCGTCTTGCAGGCGGCGGGGGTCCCCGTGACAATCGCCCACGTTATCTACGGCGCAGCCATCATTGTCGGTAGCTACTACCCGGCCCGTAAGGGGCTCGCCGGGATCTGGATCAACCACGAGCTGGACATCAACTTCCTGATGACCCTCGCCGCTCTGGGCGCGATGGTCATCGGGGCCTGGGCGGAGGGGGCGTTGGTGATCTTCCTCTTCAGCCTGGGCGAGACACTCGAGAGCTACACGATGGATCGGGCGCGTCGCGCGGTCCGCTCGTTGATGCAACTGGCGCCGGCTGAGGCAACGGTGCTGCGACCCTGCATGGACTGCGTTGAACACCTGGGGCAGCCGCTCTCTGACGGCGATACCTACGAGGGTGGTCCGTGCCCTTGGTGCGGCGCTCATGAGGAAAAGGTGCCGGTGGCAGAATTGGTCGTGGGAGACGTGATCCTGGTGCAGCCGGGCGAACGCATCCCCATGGACGGCCGGGTGATCACAGGCGCATCGGCCGTCAACGAGGCCCCGATCACCGGCGAGAGCATTCCGGTCGAGAAGGCGCCAGGGGCCGACGTATTCGCAGGTGCGGTCAACGGCCAGGGTGCGCTGGAGGTCGAGGTCACCCGACTGTCAGAGGACAACACGATCAGCCGCATCATTCACATGGTGGAGGAGGCCCAGAGCCAAAAGGCACCCTCCCAACGCTGGGTCGACGTTTTCGCTCACTACTACACACCCGCGGTCGTAGGTCTGGCCTTCCTCGTCGCCGCTGTGCCGCCCCTTTTCTTCGGCCAGCCCTTCCTGGAACCGGCAACTGGCGGGCATGGCTGGCTCTACAGGGCGCTGGCACTGCTCATCATCGCCTGTCCCTGCGCGCTGGTCATATCCACGCCGGTCAGCATCGTTAGCGCGATCAGCAACGCTGCCCGGAACGGGGTGCTCATCAAGGGTGGAGCGTACCTGGAGGCGGCCGGGCGGCTGAAAGTGGTGGCCTTCGACAAGACGGGAACTCTGACTTGTGGTGAGCCCACCGTCACCGACGTGATCCCTTGGGGCGAGCGGTCTGCCGACGAGGTGCTGGCACGGGCTGCCGCTGTCGAGAGCCGTTCCGAGCACCCCTTGGCCCAGGCTGTCGTCAAACAGGCCGAGCAACGTGGCATTCACACCTCCTCGGCCCAGGACTTCCAGGCCCTCTCCGGGCGGGGCGCCAGCGCTTCACTGGACGGCGCCCTGGTCTATGTAGGCAACCTGACTCTCTTCGCCGACGCCGGGATTCCCGTGCCAGATGATCTCCGCGCCCAGATGGCCCGCCTGGAGAAGGAAGGGAAGACAACGATGGCGCTGGCCACCAAGGGCCCTGAGTGGGACTTCTGGGGGCTCATTGCCGTTGCCGACACCGTGCGGCCTGATGCCCGGGAGGCAGTAGCTGGGCTGAAGCGGGCGGGCATTCGCCGCACGGTTATGCTCACCGGCGACAATCAGCGAACGGCCGCGGCGATCGCCGCCCAAGCCGGAATCGACGTTGCCCGGGCGAACCTACTGCCCGAGGAGAAAGTGAGCGCGGTAGAGGACCTGCTGGCGAAGTATGGCGAAGTGGCGATGGTCGGTGATGGTGTGAACGACGCCCCAGCTCTCGCGACGGCGACGGTGGGCATTGCTATGGGCGGCGCGGGCACCGATCAGGCACTCGAGACGGCCGACATCGTGCTCATGGCCGATGACCTGACCAAGTTGCCTTTCGCGATGAAGCTGAGTCGCCGTGCGCTGACGATCGTGCGGCAGAACATCGCCTTCAGTCTGCTGATCAAGGCCGCGTTCTTGGCCCTGGCCGTGCCCGGGCTGGCTACACTGTGGATGGCTGTGTTTGCCGACATGGGCGCCTCGCTGATCGTGATCCTCAACAGCATGCGGCTGTTGCGGAACAAGAGGTGACGGATAACGACCGACGTCGCGACTACGAACCCGCGCCACGACGCGAAGGCCAAACGTTCGTAGTAACCGCTTATGAGTTCTTACAACATAGTCGGGTAATAGATCGAGCCCGGGACAGCGCTGGCTAGTGACACACATCGGGCCTACGCCCAGCCCAAGGCGAGACGCTCCTGCCAAACGCGATCAGCCCCCGTTCCTCGGGGCCCCGTCATCGGAGGCGTGGGGATGACGGCGGCGCGTCCCTCTTCATATGCTACCAAGGGACGACGGTGGCCGACGTTCGGCATCACCCCCAACGCTCTTGGCAGAAGGCCCCGGCCTACAGCCTATTGCAGCGACAGGTTCAGCGTTGGATGAACCCACCGACCTATGGGCTGATGGATCGGCGTAGGCCCGTGATGCATGTTGACAACATAAGCGGGGAATAGGAACCTGTGGGCATCCTGACAGGCTGAGGTGCGAGATGCCGAAGCGCCGTTATCTAGCCCACGCACCTGTAGGGGCGCAGCATGCCCCCGCCTACGTAGGCCCCGCCGCGCCGAGACAGCATGCGGTGGAGTCGTGGCGTTGGAACGAGACGGCAAGCTGCGTCCCCACACACACAAGCGACGCTCCCGCAGGTGTAGGGCGCAGCTTGTCTTTGCGCACGAAGGCGGCTTGCATCTGAGGTGCGATTGGCGGGTGCTGCGGGGTCTGGTCGATGCGCGAC
>JAUVSX010000373.1 GCA_030596915.1 Chloroflexota bacterium
CCTCAATGCCAACCTGGCCCGTACCCGCGAAGAGATCAAGGAACCGGCTGTCCCTGACCGCGCCGCCGACAATGCTGAAAAGTGCCGACTTGGCCCTGTCGGTGATTGGCCGTGTTCCAGACCCGGGCACCGGCTTGAGGCGCCGGCCCTTGGCCTCACCCGCAATGACACGCACTACACATCCCCACTCCTATGGTCGCGCTAGGGTCGGACTATAGCGCACCCCAACCCTCTTGACAACTGCCCTTCGCCCGCCGGTTGTCAGGGATACTGTCTCGACTAGAATCACTTAGGGCGAACGTAGCTGCGCGCCGGATACCCGGCATCCACGCTTGTCGCGGATCCCTTGTGCCTCGCGCAGAACTGGTACCAGGCCCCCGTGGGAGGACGCATGGAAGTGTTGGGCATTGACATCGGCGGCACAGGCATCAAGGGCGCAATCGTGGATACCGACACCGGTGTACTGGCGTCGCCGCGCTACCGCCTGCTGACGCCACGTCCGGCAACACCCAAGCCCGTGATCGCAGTGGTGTCGGAAATCGTGGACCACTTCAACTGGCACGGCCCAGTGGGCTGCGGGTTCCCCGCCGTTGTGAAGGGCGGTGTGGCTCACACGGCCTCCAACATCTCCAGGAAGTGGATCGGCTTCAGCGTGCAAGAAGGCATTGAGCGGGCAACGCATTGCAGCGTCACCGTTCTCAACGACGCTGACGCAGCCGGACTTGCGGAGATGCGTTTTGGGGCCGGTAGAGGGGAAGAAGGTGTCGTGCTCATCGTCACCTTGGGCACCGGCATCGGCACGGCCCTCTTTGTGGGGGGCCGGCTTGTTCCCAACCTGGAACTGGGCCACATCGAGATCAATGGGCGAGACGCGGAACGATGGGCGGCAGATATCGTGCGCAAGGATGCTGGGCTTTCGTGGAACCGCTGGGCCAAGCGCGTAGACCGGTACCTGCGTACGATGGAGGAATTGCTGTGGCCTGACCTGATCATCGTTGGCGGCGGCGCCAGCAAGCATCACGAGCGATTCTTCCCCTACATTCGGACCCAGGCCAAGGTGGCGCCCGCGGAGGGGAAAAACGAGGCCGGCATCGTGGGGGCCGCCCTGGCTGGCGCAAGAGCCTGAAGGCACGCCCGCCCTGTGGAGCCCAGAGACCACATTCCATCGCCCCGCTCGAGAGCCGCACCCTGACCGGGCGTGTGCCACACTTCGAGCTCGCTTTCTTCCTCACGACGGAGGCCTCTAGCAGGCCACACCCGTCGCAGCGCGATATAGGCACAATGAGTCCAGCAGAAGCCCCCGATGGGGAAAAGACCCATCGGGGGCTCTGGTATCCAAGACGTGGCGGATCGCGGCTACCGCCCGGCTACTGACCCTGCGCTAAGGTGCGCCGAACTCCACCCAGGCAGTCATCCCCCAGCGCAATGCCGCGTCACCCAAGTCGATCAGGTCGACGGTCACGGCGTAGACCACCTGACCACGGGCCTCCTCACCGCGCAACGAGATGTCGCTCACCACTCCTGAGAACTCCTTGCCTGGCACGCCATCCGCAGTCACGATCACCGGCTGGCCGGGCATGACGTGGACGATATCCAGCTCGGTCAGGTCTGTCGTGCGCGCCTGAAGCTCATCCAGAGTCGCGAGCACGACCGCAACCTGCCCAGGCCTCGCGGAGTTCCCCACTTCCACCATAACGGACGTCACTGTGCCGGCGAACGGAGCTCGGACCTCCGTGTACGAGAAGGCCGACTGCGCGCTCTCCACACCCACTTGAGCCTGAGCCACCTTCGCCCTGATCGCATCTACCTCCTCGGGGCTCGCTCCTGCCAAGAGCAAGTCTAGCTGGGCCTGCATCGCCTCCCGCTGCGCGGCGGAAGCCGCCACGCCGGCATTAGCAGCGCGGAGCAGCTCACGGTCGGCGCCGGAATACAGTTGGTTCAGCAGCGCCCGAGCGGCGGCGATCTGTTGTTCGGCCACTTCCACATTGATGCGCGCACGCTCCTCGATCGGCCCGAGAGCCGGGCACTTGCGTTCCCTGTTCCCGTCCTCGTCCTCCTCGGTGTAGCACGTCATCGTCCTGTCGTGCTGCTTCACAGCTACATTGTAGTTGGCCACCGCCTGAGCGAGCTGCGCCTGAGCCGCGGCAACCTGCGCAGCTGCCGGCCCGCCCGCAACGTCATCTCGCTGGGCAGCCGCCTGGGCCAGCCCTCCAAGCGACGCCTCAAGCTGCGCTTCAGCCGCGTCCACATCTTCCACTCTCGGGCCAGCCGTTTTCGCCGCGAGTTCGGCCCTGGCGGCCGCGAGCGCGGCCTCGGCCTCCCCCAGCGAAAGCTCGAAGTCCGTTGGATCGAGCCGCACAAGGAGATCTCCTGCCTCGACGAGATCGCCCTCCTTCACCAGCACCTCGACAACCTCGCCCGAGGACTTGATGCCCAGCGCGCTCCACTTTGCAGGCTCGACGATGGCCTCGGCCGTGATCAACTCGAACGTCTCGGCGCGTGGCTCGGCGTCTTGTTCCCCACCCTCATCAATGGCGTCGGCTGCAGACCCCACCGGCGCCTCGGCTGCCGCGGATCCCCCCGCCGGTGATCCCGCTGCCTGCGCTCCCGCGCCGCAACCAGTCACCACCAGGAGTAGCACCGTCGCTAGCAGCCAAGCACGCTTGGTCTTCATACCCCTCCCATTCCTCTGCGCACGTTCCCTCCTCGGCTCAACAGCCAGGCACCCCAGCTAGAGCGCGCCGAATTCGACCCAGGCCGTCATACCCCAGCGCAAGGGAACGTCCCCAACGTCGGTCAGGTCGATGATCACACCATATGTCACTTCACCGCGCGAATTCTCGGCTTGCAAGTCCACGTGGCTGACCACACCAGTGAACTCCTGGCCTGGCAGTGGATCTACTGTCACAATCACCCGCTCGCCGACTCTGACGTGGGCAACATCCAGCTCTGAGAGGTCTGTCGTGCGCACCTGAAGCTGGTCCAGCGTCCCCAGGATAACGGCAACCTGCCCGGGAACGGCCATATTGCCCACATCCGACTCTACTGCTACCACGGTACCCGAGAACGGAGCGCGGACCTCGGAGTGGGCCAGCGCGGCCTTGGCCCTCTCGAGAGCCGCCACTGCTTGGGCCACGGCAGCCTCACCGACGGCCAGTTGCTCGGGTGTCGGCCCCGCTAGGATGAGGTCGAGATGGGCCTGATTTGCGTCACGCCGTGCACTCGCGGACGACACGCCAGCCAGAGCGGCGCGCAGTTGATCGGGGTCCGCCCCCGACCGAAACAGGTCTAGGCTGGCCTGCGCCGCGCCTAGTTGAGCGTCAGCTGCTGCGAGCGCCAGTGGCGCCTGTTCTGGCGCATCCTCATCGGGGCAGACGGTCTTGGTCTCCCCGGTCCCGCCCCCCAGGCCCCCGATGTCGAGGCCACCGATGTTCATGAACCCGCCAGCCTCGACTTGCTTGCACTTCGCGTTGAGGGCTGCGATGTAGTCGTCATATGCGATGCGCCGCTGCAGGGCGACAGCACCTAGCTGAGCCTCAGCGTCGGAAATGTCGGCAGCTCCTGCGCCACCCGCCAAGTCATCGCGCCGCGCGGCCGCCTCGGCCATCGACGCGTCCGCAGCCTCTAGCTGAGCCTCGACAGCCGCGACCTCTTCTGGGCGGGCGCCAACGCGGATGATCGCGACCTGGGCCTTCGCATTCTGGAGAGCGGCCTCAGCCCGCTTAACACCAAGTTCGGCGTCCGTGCTGTCAAGAATAACCAGGAGATCGCCCTCCGCGACAATGTCCCCAGCCTCCACCAGCACGTCGACAACCTCGCCTTGGCCCTTGAACCCCAACGACGTCCACTGCACAGGCTCGATGACAGCCTCGGCCATCACCGACTCGTCGGTCTCCCCAGCCAGTAGCGCTGGCTCCTCGGCTGCCATCTCGGTGTCGCTTGCTTCCGCGTCCGAGCCCGTCACCCCAGGCAGCATACCACAGCCGGTCAGTAGTATCACTCCGACCAGAAGCAGACCAATGCCTTTTCTCATATCGCTTCGCTCCCCTCCATACCTATGCGTCCCCAAAGATCGCAATCGCTTACACTTCGCTAAGTTATTGTACCACAAAACGCAGC
>JAUVSX010000361.1 GCA_030596915.1 Chloroflexota bacterium
GATCGCACGTCGCTGCAGTCGGTCCGCCTCGAACGGATCCGGGGCACGATGACGGACCACTTCGATCCTGGGAACAACGTCGTGCGTCTGTCGGACCCGGTGGCAACCCAGCCCAGCGTCGCATCTATGGCGGTAACAGCCCACGAGCTGGGCCACGTCCAACAGTACCAGACTGGGTCGGCCCTGATCAAGATGCGAGGTTTCCTGCTTCCAGCCCTTAAGTTCAGTCCAACTATCTCGTACATCTCGATTGTCCTGGGCCTCTGGTTCAACATGACGGGGATGCTCTGGATCGGCATCCTCTTCTTCGCGCTTATGGTCCTGTTCTCGATCCTGACCCTACCCGTCGAGATCGACGCCACTCGCAGAGGGACCAGGCTTCTGACGGAGGCCGGACTGATGCAAAACCAGACCGACGCCAAAGGAGCGCGGGCCGTGCTCACCGCTGCCGCGCTGACGTACCTGGCGGCGGCGATTACTTCGATCCTTCAGCTCCTGTACTACATCAGCGTAGCCAATCGCAGACGCTAGGAGGTGTAGTCACTATCTTCGAAGAGGAGGGGCCTGTTGCGATCGCGGGGTTCTTGTCCGCTCGGACGCAACTCCGGGATTGCCGAAGCTGGAGCGGCATGCTAGACTCCACGGACGTCTCATCGCCCGGAGGGTAGCTTGGCACGCAAGACCGTTGCTATCGTTGTAATCTCACTCGTCCTGGCCGGATGCACAGGCGTCGCTGCACCGCCTACCGAACCGCCGTCAGCCCTGACTTCCTCGACACCCACGTCAATCCTGGCTCCGACCGCCACGGCCTCACCGAGCGCCCCGCCGGAGCCGACGCCGACACCATCACCTGCTCCCACGGCAGCACCCATCCCGAGCCCAACCAAGACACCCGTCCCCTCCTGGCCAAACGGCTTCGATATGGGCGCGTATGCAGAGGACGTCGAAGGCGGGGCGGCCCTGATGCTGTCGAGTGGCATCGGCTGGGTGGCTCAGCAAGCCTGGTTTCTCGATGGAGACACCGTCGGCGTGGGCAATCTCATCGCAGTGGCGCACCATCGTGGTCTGAAGGTACTCTTGAGCGTAACGGGCGACTGGGAGCTCGCATACGATGACGAGTACCAGGCCAGTTACGTGCGGGCGCTCGCCGATCTGGCGGCGCAGGGCGCGGACGGCATCGAGGTGTGGGATGAGCCGAATACCCTGGGGACGATGGCCGTTGTTGACCCCGTGGAATACGCAGAGCTGTTGTGCGCGGCGTACGAGGCGATAAAGGTATCTAATCCCGACACGGTGGTCATCAGCGCCGCGCCCGCCCCGTCAGGATCAGCGGATGAGTGCACTGAGGAGGTTTGTGGCGACCTCCATTGGCTGCAGGCATTGGCGGAGGCGGGCGCCTTCGAGTGTGCCGACATGGTCGGTGTCCGGTATACGACCGGAGCGACGCCACCCGACACGTCTGTGGGGCACCCGTCCGGTCTCGACCATCACTCCTTCTACTTCCTGCCGACCGTTCGACGGTACTATGGTGCCGCGGGCGGGATCCTGCCCCTGGCCTTCACGCAGTTCGGATATCTATCACCTGAAGGGTACGACGACCCGCCGCCGGCATTCTGGTGGGCCACGGTTACGACTGCCGCGGATCAGGCTGATTGGACCGCGCGGGCAGTGCAGTTAGCTTCGGCCAGTAACAGAGTGGGGATGGTCGTTATCTGGAACCTTGATGCCGCCGACTGGGGCGGCGATTACGGCAGCGTGACGGCGGGATATGCGATCGTGCGCCCCGACGGCACCTGCCCCACCTGTGAGGCTCTTGGCGAGGCCTTCAGGCAACCATAAGGAGAACAGGATGTTCAAGTGCTTGAGTCCCGGTACGATCGGAATACGGGGGGCTACGCTCTCTGACACCATTGAGCTGGCACGCAAGACGGGGTTCGGGGGCGTGGCCCTCGACATTCGTGAGGCCAACGCCCTCGTCAAAGCGCATAGCCTTGGCTATGTCTCTGAGCTGTTTGAGAGCGCCGGTGTGCTCCCGGGAACGTGGGGTATGCCCGTCGTGTGGAACCAAGGTCGGGAGGAGTGGGAGCGCGATCTGAGCGAGTTACCAGAGCTTGCAGCGCTCGCATACGACCTCGGGTGCACTCGCACCGCAACTTGGTGTCCGCCGGCTTCTGACGAGCGTAATTTCGACGAGAACTACGCGTGGCACGTCGAGCGCTTCCGCCCCATCGCGGAAGTGCTGCGGGATCACGGATGCCGCTTCGGTATCGAGTTCATAGGCCCCAAGACGTCACGCACGGGAATGAAGTACCCCTTCATCCACACGTTGACGGGTATGATGAACCTCGCCGAGGACATCGGAACGGGGAATGTCGGCCTGCTGCTCGACGCCTGGCACCTATACACGTCCGGGGGCGACGTGGCGGACCTTGACACGATCACTGAAGAGGACGTCGTGCTGCTGCACGTGAACGACGCCCCTGCAGGTGTCGCGGCCGACGATCAGATCGACACGATACGGCGCCTCCCGATGGAGACGGGCGTCAGTGACCTGCCTGCCCTGATGCGCAAGCTGAAGGAAATGGGGTACACCGGACCCGTCGTGCCTGAGCCGTTCAGCCAGCGAGTCAACGAAATCGCCGCGACTGATCCACTGGCGGCGGCCACCCTCGCGGCGGGCACCATGAACCAGTTGTGGGAGGAGAGCGGCCTCGGCTAGCGCTGCTCAGACGCCCTTTGCGTGGCGGGCAGCGCACCGCGCTGCACAGAAGCGCAGTGAGCATTACTGAGCCCAGTCCCCTCCGGCACGCCGGGAAGGGCACCCTCGTGGCGGCGACGCAGGGCCGGCTGCTGTAGACGGAGCGACCGGGTCTGCGGCCCTAGCTTAGGACCGCGCGCGCGGTGCTCTCGCACTATGCGCGCTGTGCCAGTTCCCTTGCCTCGTAGGCGCGCACCTCGTCAATGAAGCTCGTGCCCACCGGCACGTCTTGCTCAAGGCAGCAGAAGTCCCATACGGCGCCGAACGGCATACTCTTCAGATCCTCGAGCATCGCCAAACGCGCCGTGTAGTCCCCAGACACCTCCAGCTCGCGCAGATCCTCGGTCGGCTCCAAGAGGGCCATCAGCAGCGCGCGCATGACGTTGCGCGCCCCAATCCCCCAGGCCGCCACACGGTTAATGCTGGCATCGAAAAAGTCGAGACCGATATGTACCCGATCCAGGAACGCGCCACGCACCAGTTCCTGGGCGATGGCCCGCAACTCGTCCGAGAACACAACGACGTGGTCGCTATCCCAGCGCACGCCACGGCTGACGTGGAGCAGCAACTCGTCGAGGAACAACATCACTGCCGAGAGCTTGTCAGAGATTAGCTCAGTGGGGTGAAAGTGGCCACTGTCCAGGCAGAGAAGCACGTCGCGGCTGATGGCATAGCCCAGGTAAAACTCGTGCGATCCGACCACGTAACTTTCGGAACCAAGGCCAAAAAGCTTACCCTCAACTGCGTCCCGGTTGTGCCGCGGGTCTATCTCCTCCGCCAGAATGGTATCGAGGGACTCTTGGAGCACTCTGCGCGGCGTCAGGCGGTCCACCGGCGTGTCCTTGTATCCATCTGGAATCCAGATATTGGTCACGCAGGGGGTACCCAACTCACGGCCGAAATATGCGCCGATGCGCCGGCAGGCGACGCAGTGCTCAATCCAGAACTGACGCACGCTGGCGTCATAGTTCGCCAGGGTAAAGCCACTCGCTGCCAGCGGGTGGGCAAAGAGGGTCGGGTTGAAATCAAGGCCGTGCCCGTTGACTCGAGCCCAATCGACCCAGGCGGCGAAATGTTCGGGCAACAGTTCGTTGCGGGGTACCGGCCGGCCGCCAGTTTCGGCATAGATCGCATGCAGGTTCAGACGGTGTGTGCCGGGAATCAGGCTATAAGCTTTGTCCAGATCTCGGCGCAGTTCATCGGCATTGCGGGCTTTGCCGGGATAGTTGCCGGTGACTGCCAGGCCGCCGCCCAACTCGGTACTGGGGGCCTCGAAACCGCCGACGTCATCCCCCTGCCAGCAATGCAGGCTGATGGGAATTCGGACCAGGCGTTCCAGGGCCTGATCGGTGTCCACGCCGAGCATAGCGTACCGCTCTTTCGCCATCGCGTAGGCGTCTTGAATCTGCTTGTCCGTGGGTTGGTTGCTCACGATTTTATCTCTTTGACAATTCATGCC
>JAUVSX010000151.1 GCA_030596915.1 Chloroflexota bacterium
CGCCGGGTTCTTCGCAGCCCCCCCCGGCGTGCAGGCCGTGCTCCTGACTGGCTCGTGTGCCCGTGGCAAGGCGAGCCCGGATAGCTGTCTGGATATGTCTGTTCTGATGGCGCCGGAGTGGCTCCGCCGGGAGCGACGCGACCTCGAAGGCCGGTGGAGGCGCTGCTGTGAGACGGAGCCGGTGTTCGAGGCCCTGTCTCAGGTTGGCCGGTACTCGCAGATAGATCTTGACTTCATCGACGGCGACTTCGCGCCTGCGCCGCGCCACTGGACGTCTGGACCGGACGCATTCGAGCTTGAGATCGGCAATACGCTGGTCTACGCAGTCGCGCTCTGGGAGCAGGATAGCTTCCTGACACGCCTGAAAGCCCGCTGGCTGCCGTACTACGACGACACGCTGCGCCAGGAGCGGCTCACCGGCGTGCTCCGCTATTGCCACAACAACTTGGACCATATTCCCCTCTATGTCGAGCGGGGGCTCTACTTCCAGTCGCTCAACCGGCTCTATGACGCGTTTCGGGAGTTTCTCCAGGCGCTCTTCATTGCATATCGCACCTACCCGATCGCCTACGACAAGTGGGTTCGGGAGCAGGTGGAGGGAGTCCTGGGCCTGCCCGAACTATACCGGGAGCTACCGGGGCTGCTCGAAGTCGAGAATCTTGAAAGTACCGAACTGATCCGGAAGGCCGAGCACCTGAAGGAGCTACTTTCGACGGAGGTCGAGAGCCGTCGTTAGCTTCGGCCCCAGCTATCACCTTGTCTGGAGGAGTGCACTGCACATGAATGGCTATCAGAGTTCTCTCGCCGGACCGGCCGAGGCTGTCCGTCCGTGGACGGTTGACGCGGACACATCGCTCCAGGCGGTCCTCGATCAGCCGGAGTGTCACCCGCTCGTGTGTGACTCGCTGACTGCCGTTGCTTCCTGGCAGATACGGGTCGAGACCCCGGTGCGCCGCGCGCTCACGTCGCCACGCGTCGCGCCCCGATGGGTCGCCGCTCTTCTGGCGTTGGGCGCCAGCGTCACGGTGAGTGGCGGTAGTGGCTCCCGCGAAGTGGAGCTCGCACTGCTGCTCGAGAGTCGAGCCGCGGGCAGGGTGCTGGCGCTGCACATCCCGCCTGGCGGCGTGGGACGGCGCTGGGGACAGGCCTGCGTCGCGCGTACTCCCGCCGACGAGCCGATTGTCCTGGCCTGTGCGGTGGTTGAGATGGACGGCCAGACCGTGCAGCAGGCGCGCGCCGCCCTTACCGGCGTTTGGCCGCAACCGGTGCGCCTGGCGCGGGCCCCCTCGCAGCTCGTCGGTGGGGGCTTGGACGAGGCCAGCATCCAGGCCGTGGCTTCCGCCCTGATGCAGGAGGTCGAGCCCAGAGACGACTACCTGGGCAGTGCTGAATACCGCAGAGCGATGGCGGGAGTCCTGGCGTGGCGCGCGCTGGAACAGTGCCTGGGCGGGGAGGGGGGAGGCCGATGAGCGGAGACTCGACAACGTGCGTCACATTGACGATCAACGGGGAAGAGAGGACTCTCCGCGTGGGTCGCTCAACGACCTTGCTTGATGCGCTGCGCGAGGCATCCTACTTCAGCGTGAAGTACGGCTGTGGGGTGGGTGACTGCGGGGTGTGCACGGTGCTTCTCGACGGCCAGCCCGTGCACAGTTGCCAGATCAGGGCTGCCGACGCGGCCGGCCGCGAGGTGACCACGGTCGAGGGGCTGGAGCCTGTCGTGAAGGGCGTAGCCGGTGCGGCGGACGTCGCGTACCTGCATCCCTTGCAGCGGGCCTTCGTCGAGGTTGGCGCCATCCAGTGCGGCTATTGCACGCCAGCGCAGATACTGGTAGCCAAGGCACTGCTCGAGCGGAACCCCGACCCAACCGAGAGGGAGATTAGAGAGGCTCTCAGCGGGGTGCTGTGCCGATGCACGGGCTACGTGAAGATCGTTCAAGCCGTGCGGTTGGCTGCGGCTCGCATGCGAGGTGCGGAAGAGCCCTCCTTCGCGCCCGTTGAGGCCACACTGGCGCCTGGGCAATCCCCGGCCAACGTGCTTGGCGAGTTCTATCGCGCTCGGCCCCTGGACGCGCCGCTGCCGCCTTTGGTCATCTCCCCACCGGACCTGGAGGCTATGCACGTCGTGGGCCAGCCCGATGTCAAGGTCGACGGTGTCAAGCTGGCGGTCGGACGTCCGGTATTCACGGACGATATCAAGCTGGAGGGCATGCTATACGGCGCGCTCCTCACAAGTCCGCACGCCCACGCCCGCATAAGGCGTATCGACCCGAGTAGGGCCAGGGCGCTGCCCGGCGTGCGTGCGGTCCTTACCCATCATGATGTGCCCCGGATCAAGTATGCCAGCGGTGGACAGAGCTATCCGCAGCCGCCGCCCTTCGATCAGGTCGGCCTGGACGACAAGGTCCGCCACGTCGGTGATCGAGTAGCCGTCGTCGCAGCCGATACGCCGGAATTGGCTCGGCGGGCGCTGAGATTGATCGACGTGGAGTACGAGGTGCTGCCGCACGTGTTGGATGCAGAGGAGGCACTGAGTCCTGGTGCGCCCGTGATCCACGACGAAGTGGACACCGAGGGTATCTATGACGCGCAGCGGACCATCGTCCACCGAATTGGAGCAGATGCCGGTGTTTCCGCGGCCGCCTGGGCTCGCGTGGACCACGTGTTCGAGGGTGAGTACCGAACCGCGCAGCAGCAGCACGCGAACATCGAGCCCCACGTCTGCATCACCACCTGGGATGAGGATGGGCGGCTAGTTGTCCGCACGAGCACCCAGGTGCCGTTCCACATCCGGCGTATGCTCTCTCCCCTGATCGGCCTGCCCGTCAAGCGCATTCGGGTCGTCAAGCCGCGGATCGGCGGGGGGTTTGGCAACAAGCAGGAATTGATCCTGGAGGACCTGTGCGCCCACCTCACCATTGCCACGGGACGCCCAGTGCAAATGATCTACACCCGCCATCAGGAGTTCACCAGCTCCCGGAGCCGTCACCCGCCGGTGATGCGCTTCAAGATAGGCGTCACAGATGAGCAGGAGGTGGTGGCAACCGAACTGGAGCTGATCGGTGACACGGGGGCCTACGGCACTCACGGTCTGACGGTGCAGATGGTGGCCGGGCAGAAAGCGCTGACGCTCTACAACGCGCCCTACTCGAAGTTCGCCTGCGACGTAGTCTACACGAACAAGCCGACCCCGGGCGCCTTCAGGGGATACGGCGCGATGCAGTGCTTCTTCGGCCTGGAGACTTTGATGGCCGAGATCGCGGACCGGATGGGCTGGGATGTGGTCGCGTTCAAGCGCAAGAACTGGATCAAGCTGGGCGAGGAGCTGCTCATAGCCCAGGCCTTGGGTGAGGGACGAGAGGGATTCGAGCAGGTTATCGCCTCTAGCGGGCTGGACCAGTGCGTCGAGGTGGGATTGGAGGCGATGCGCTGGTATCAGAAGCGCGGCCAGCGTTCGTCTGATCCGGATGGCGAAGCCAAGGGTCACATCCGGCATGGGATCGGCATGGCGGTCATGCTGCATGGCAGCGGCATCGCCGGCCTCGACATGGGTTCCGCCACGATCAAGATGAACGATGACGGATCGTTCAATCTTCTGGTTGGCGCCACCGACATCGGGACGGGTTCCGATACCATCCTCGCGCAGATAGCGGGCGAGGTGCTGGGAGTGCCCGTGGACGACTTCATCGTCACCTCCTCGGATACGGACTTCACGCCGTTCGACAAGGGCGCCTACGCGTCCAGCACCACCTACATCAGCGGCGGCGCAGTGCGCAAGGCGGCGCTCGATGTGGCTGAGCAGATCAAGGAACACGCGGCGAGTATGCTGGGGCTTCCGGGCGCCGACGGGCTACATTTGCGCGATCGGCAGGTCATCGCTTCCGACGGAACGTCGCTGACGTTGGCGCAGGTGGCCCTGAGTAGCCTTCACCAGCACGACCAGCACCAGATCATCGCAAGTGCGTCGCACATGAGCTACACAAGTCCGCCGCCCTTCGCGGCCCAGTTCGTGGAGGTGGCCGTCGACATTGAGACGGGGCAGTTCACCGTGGAGCGAGTCCTGATGGCCGTGGACGCAGGCCGCATCATCAACCCGATCACAGCCTCTGGGCAGGTGGAGGGGGGGCTGCAGCAGGTGCTCGGCTTCGCGCACTGCGAAGAGATGGTCTACGATCAGAGCGGTCGGCTGGTCAACCCTCGGCTCGGCCCCTACCACATCTATAAGTGCAACGAGATGCCTGAGCTTGAGGTCATCTTCGTTCAGACGGACGAGCCCACCGGTCCCTTCGGAGCCAAGTCCATCGCTGAGATTTCGATGGACGGCATCGCGCCGGCCATTGCCGACGCCATCCACGACGCGACTGGGGTGTGGCTGCGCGAGGTGCCGTTCACACCGGAGCGAGTGTGGCGGGCGCTTCAGGCGCTGTAGGTTCCCGCAACCGAAGTCGTCTGACCGTTCCTTGTCTCGAGCCCCTTGGCCGCCAGACGAGAGGGGCGCCCTGCCAGCCGGCGGAGCACTGACGCGGCCAGGTTCGAGGGGGGGGGGCGCGCTCCGACAGCGCGCGGTGAGGCGGGGGATAGCCGTGCCGTGTGCGGCGTGGGGCAATAGCGGCAGGGGGGCGTCTCCGGGGAGGTCGTCGTGCCGTATGCGCAGGCGGACAAGGCTGAGCTGTACTACGAGGAACAGGGGACTGGGGACCCGTTGCTCCTGATAATGGGGCTTGGGGCCACCCACGTTGGATGGGTGTTGCAAGTACCGGCGTTCAGGAAGCAACACCGGGTCATCATCTACGACAGCCGGGGCCTCGGCCTCTCCGCCGACGATGGGGAACCCTACACGATCAGGACTCTGGCGGACGACGCGGTGGCCCTGCTCGACCATCTCGGAATCAAGCGTAGTCACGTTCTGGGCCTCTCCCTGGGCGGGATGGTGGCGCAGGAGGTGGCGATCAACGATCCGGGTCGGGTGCGCAAGCTCGTGCTCGTGGCGACGACGCCTGGTGGCGCGCGACGAGAGGTCACGCCGGAGATGCGCCACGCCTTGGGCATCGGCCCGGATGGTGACCTGGATTCGATTGAGGTCAGAGAGGTCCAGATTGATATGAAGGACGTGGGGGCCAACATAACGCGGCTGTCGTTCAACAACCCGCTCGTGCCCTGGGCGCTGATGAAGCTGGCCCGCTGGCGTGGGAATCCGGCGTCGCCCGAGGGGACCAATCGCCAGGCGCAGGCGGCCGCAGCGGTCGACACGGTCGGGCGACTGCACCTGATACAGGCCCCCACGCTAGTTATGGCTGGGACGAAGGACCGGATTGTGCCACCACACGCGTCGGAGGTGCTGGCCAGTCGCATACCAAACGCGAGGCTCGCCCTGCTGAAGGGGGCGTCCCACGCGTTTTCCATCGAGGCTCCCTGGCGCCTCAACCGAGAGGTGCTGCGCTTCCTTAAGGCCTGATACCTAGATTTGGCCAAGAACGAGCGACAAGTCATCGTCATCGCGCGGCCAGGACATATTCTGTGAAGAGAAAGTGGACAGTTCATGGCCCGATTCTCCCTGTGGGAGCGATTCTCCGCCTGTGCCCCAAGTATGATCTGCCCCGAAAGGCGACCGAGGGCGAAAACCTGACAGGTTTCTGGGTTTTCGATCATCAGGGTACCGACTCGCTCGAAAACCTGTCAGGTTTCCACTGCATTACGGTAGCGAAGTGCCCGATCAGGGGCCGCCCCCGGGCTTGTCGTGATCACCACGTATGACATTGTGCCTAAGTGGGACCAAAACAAGGTGATGGTGTCGCCGGCGCCTCCAAAGTGGCTGGCACGATTTCGTGACTGTGGTAGGATACACGCTTGGGGCCAGGCTGCGACAGCACGCTGTCTGGTGCAGTGAAGGGTGCGGCGGCCTTCGGTTGGAGGGTGAGCGTCCCACGTCGCTCTCAGCGCGTGTAGCCCGGATTCAGGAGGCAGAGCAATGGCAATGCGGACAGCTCTGAGTGAACTCGATGTTAGCCTGGGCAAGAGGACGCGCCTGACTCGGATGATGTTCGAGCACGGCCCGGGCAATGGCACGATGATGTTTCTGCCTATCGATCAGGGACTGGAGCACGGACCCGTTGACTTCTTCCCGAACCCAGCGTCAGGCGATCCTGAGTACCAGTGCCGGCTGGCCAAGGAAGGCGCCTACTCAGGCATCGTGTTTCACATCGGGCTTGCGCAGAAGTACATGCGTGACTACGCCGGGATTGTGCCCCTGGTGCTCAAGCTCAACGGCAAGACGACCATCCCATCTGATGCCAACGCCTTCTCAGCCGTGGCGGCGACGGTCGAGGACGCTGTGAGGCTGGGGGCCGATGCCATCGGATATACGCTCTACACCGGGTCGCCGGCGCAGGACCGCGACTTCGCCCAGTTCGGCAAGGTGCGGCTCGAGAGCGAGCGCTATGGGATACCCATCATCGTCTGGAGCTATCCGCGCGGAGCTGCAATCGAGGGGAAGGGTGGCCGCAACTCTATCTACGCCGTTGACTATGCTGCGCGCCTGGCCAACGAGCTCGGCGCGGACATCGTTAAGCTGAATGTGCCCAAGTTCCGCGATCCGCGCAATCTTGATACCCCCAAGCCGTACGCGGAGCTGTACGAAGCGTGGGCGGAACTGGACGAGGACGAGGCATATCGGCTGGCGGTCGAGAAGGTCGTCACCTCGGCTGGTAGGACGATGGTGCTCTTCTCCGGTGGCAGCAAGATCAGCGACGAAGACCTGCTGCTGAAGGCCCGCCTATGTATGGAGGCTGGCGCGACGGGTCTCATTTTCGGGCGCAACATGTGGCAGCGCCCACTTGACGAGGGATTGGCGATCACCGAGAAGATCAAGCAACTTCTCCTCGGGTTCTGATCGACTGCGACACCATACTTCACTGGAGTACAACACGTGATAGCTACGACTATACAGCTTTTCGACCTGGCCTATGGCCGCTACGCCGTGGGTGCCTACAACATCAACAATGCCGAGCAGGTGATGGGCCTCTTCCGCGGGAACGCCCAATCGCAGGCTCCCTTCATCGTGCAGATCTCGAGAGGGGCGCGCCGCTATACAGACAAGAAGCTGCTCGAGGCTATGATCCTCGCTGCGCAGGAGATCTTCCCCGAGGTCGTCTTTGCCGTTCATCTCGACCACGGTGACGAAGAGACCTGCTACGACTGCATCGAGTCTGGCTTCTACTCGTCAGTCATGATCGATGGCAGCCATTACG
>JAUVSX010000283.1 GCA_030596915.1 Chloroflexota bacterium
CCGCACGGGGAGCCTCGCATCACTCGTGGGTGACCGCGCGCTGGACCTATACCGGGACCCTCTGCTGATTCTGGTACCTGGACTGTTCATACTGGTGGCGGCGCTATTGGCGATGCGCATATTCCCTTTGCTGATGCGCGCGGCCGATCGTCTGGCAGGAGTCATGCCCTCGACGACAGTGCACCTGGCGCTGCGCCAACTTGGTCGCCAGAGCCAGAGCTACATCAGCCCGCTGCTTCTGATGATCGTCGCCCTGGCTCTAGGTGTCTACACTTACTCCTTGGCAGCCAGCCTGGATCAGTGGCTCGTGGACCGGCTGTACTACCGGGTCGGCGCCGACTTGACGTTCACCCCGTATCCGCGGGACGGTCAGGAGCTGGAGTCGTTCGGCGGCGCGTGGATCCCAATCCCGGAGGAGTTCACCGCGCTGCCCGGTGTCGTTGGCGCGACAACGGTGGCAGACCACCCAATGGAGATCCGACTCGACGGGGGAAGGGGTGTCGAGGGGCGATTTCTGGCGATAGATCGCATCGGTTTTCCGTCTGTCGCCTGGTATCGGCGCGACTTCTCGGGGGAGCCCCTCGGCACGCTGATGAACCGGCTGGCGTTGGCGCCGGAGAACATCCTTGTCTCGCAGACGAGTCTGGATCGGGCCTTTCTGCGAATCGGCGATCAGGTGCGCATGCGCATTGTGATGGAAAGCGAGCAGGAAGTCTCATCCCTATTCACGATCGCGGGCACCTTTGACTACTTTCCAACGGTCTACGAAGAGGAGCGCGTAGTCGTCGTTGGGAACCTGGAGTACCTCTCCACGCTTGTTGGCGTCATTGCTCCGCACGGAATCTGGCTTCGCCTGGATGAGGACGTGGATGGCAACACAGTGCTCCGCGAGCTGCCGCGTACGGGCGTGGTTGCGGGCCGGCAGCGAGACACGAAGGCGCTCATCTCCGAGGCGCAGTCCGACCTGGGGCGCGTCGGCGTGTTCGGGACGCTTTCTGTGGGCTTTGTGGCCTCGGCCTTCATGGCTGCTGTCGGATTGCTTGTGTACAGCTATACATCCCTAAGCGAGCGAGTCTATCGCCTCAGCGTCCTTCGCGCCGTGGGGTTGGCCTATGGGCAGATCATCGGCCAGGTCGTTCTGGAGTACGGCGTTCTGACGGTGTACGGCGCTGCGGTAGGCGCTGTCATCGGGGCCGGCGCGTCGCAGTTCTTCGCCCCTTTCTTCACGATCACAGGCGAGAAGCGCGTTCCGCTACCGCCGCTCATCCCGGTTATCGCCCAGGGCCAGGTGGGCGTGCTGGCGGGCGCCTTCGCTGGCATGATGGTGGTGATCTCGGCGATCGTCATCACGACGACCCTGTCCCGGCGCCGGTTCGATCTACTGAGGATGGGCAGGGGATAGCGGCGCGTCAGCAGGTCCCCTGGCCTGTGCCAAGCATCTGCACCCATGGCAGACGATTGTGCACGGCATCATAGAGCCGCCGATCGCCAGTGGTCAGCAGTTCCCCACGTGCCTGGGCCAGGGCCAGATAGGCAGCGTCATGGGCTGAGCGTTGGTACTCCGTGGCCAAAGGGAGCATCTGCTGCCAGGTCACTGGTGCTCCCTCGATGCCCAGTCCGTCAACCGTGCTGAGAATCGCCTTGCCGTCCTCATCGGTGATGCGTCCTCGGCGAACGGCCATTACGACGGCGTTGGTCACTTCGTACCAGAGGAGGTCGGGCGCAGCCAGGCGAACTCGTCCCAAGACGTGATCACGAATGAGTGCTTGGGCATGGCTCTGGTCCTCGTCCGGGAAGAAGGCCCGCAGAACGACGCTGGCGTCGATGATCACGACCGCTCCTCCAGCTTCGAGCGGGACGTCTCGTACAGGTCTCCGGCATCCGGGCCGCCCTCGCGCAGCGACTGCGACAGCCTAAGCATCTGAAGGTAGGCTTGGACCCGCTGCAGGCGATCGTATTCTTCGGGCGAGATGATCACGCCAACCGGCTTGCCCCGGCGTGTGATCGTTATTGGGCCCTCCCCGACCCTGTTGAGCCAGCGAGAGAGCCGGTTGTGCGCCTCGGCAACTGAAATGTGCATGAAGGCCTCCACACCTGCCAGGATAGCGTGGGTATTATGCACTATCAAACTGTGAATGCATGATAGACATCTCGCGATATCGAGAGGGATGATGACGGTACCGCAAGCTCGCCCCGGAGGACGGGTGAGTGCCGTCTGTTCACACGCGTCTGCGCGCTTATATGGGTGTGTACCAGCTTGGGGGCGAGCGGGTGCGTTGTTGGGGACTGGGCGACGCAAGGTCGCTGCGTGGCGGAGGATCACCGGGTCGCAATGGGTATTGGACCAACGATTGAAATGTGCCCTCTCCCCTGCGCGACTTGCATATTTGGAGACCTGGTGTATAATCCTCCCCTAGACAGCCCGATTATGAAGCCCACAATGTCGCGAGGGCTGTCAGAAGCCGCTGATGGTGTCTAGGCACCACCGGCGGCTTTTGCGTGTCCGGGAGGACCTCCGCGGTCGGGTCAGTAAACGTGCATGCTGCCGTCCTCGCGGCGGACGAGTGGCATGTAGGCGCGCTGGTAGGGGTGTCTGCGTGCAAGTGCTTCGTCGAAGTCGATACCCAGCCCAGGGCTTTCGCTAGGGTACGCGTACCCGTCTCGGAACCGGCACGCGCCCGGCAGGACTTCGTGCACAAGCTCCGGGAACGTCACCCACTCCTGCACCCCGAAGTTGGGGATGGCAACGTCAATGTGCACTGCTGCAGCCTGCCCGATCGGCCCGATGTCACCCGGGCCGTGGAAGGCGCTGCGGATCTGGTAGGGCTCGGCCAGGATGCAGATCTTGCGCGCCTCGGTGATGCCCCCCACGTGTATCGGCCCTACGCGGATGTAGTCGATCAGTTGCTCTTCGAAGAGGGGCAAGCAGTCCCAGCGGGAACTGAACAGCTCGCCCATTGCGATGGGTGTCGTTGACGCCTGGCGCACGAGTCGAAAGCTCTCCTTGTGCTCCGGACGCAGCGGGTCCTCGAGGAAGAACAGGTGGTACGGCTCAAGCTGCCTGGCCAACCAGGCAGCCTCGATCGGAGTCAGCCGCTCGTGGACGTCGTGCAGAAGGCTGATCTCCTCGCCGATCGTCATGCGCAGGTGCTCGAAGAGCCCGACGGTGCTGAGCAAGTAGGGTTGCGGGCTGAAGTAGCTTGTCCTCGGCAGGCCCGGGCGTCGAGGCTCTGTGGCCCGAGCCATACCCTTGCCACCATAGGGGCCGAGCTGCGCCCGGACATGCCGGTAACCACGATCGAGGAAGCTCCGCACACTGTCCTCGACCTCGGCCGGCTCATCCCCGTGGGCGTGACCGTAGCAGGCAGCGCCCTGGCGAGACCTTCCCCCCAGCAGTTGGTAGACGGGCATGCCGGCGACCTTGCCCTTGATGTCCCAAAGGGCCAGGTCAATCGCGCCGATCGCTGCCATGAAGACCGGGCCTCCTCGCCAGTAGCTCCAGCTATAGAGGAGCTGCCAGAGATCCTCCGTTTGGAGCGGGTCTCGCCCGATGAGCAGCTCTGACGCGTGTTCGATTGTCGTGGCGACGGCCAGTTCATTCCCGTTGAGGGTGCCCTCGCCCACGCCGTACAGCCCGTCCTGGTCAGTGATGACCTTGACGAAGACGTAGTTTCTGTCGAGGCAGGTCACGATCACGCGCACGGCTGTGATCCTCATCCGGGACCTCCTTGCTCTGGTGGCGAATCAGATAGGGCACGCGCGCGGGCCAAGCTGCGCCGTCATGCCGCCGTCGATGTACAGGACCTGGCCAGTCACGTAGCCCGCATCATCGGACGCCAGGTAGGCCACGGCCGCGCCGATCTCCAGTGGATGGCCATAGCGCCCGAGCGGGATGCGGGAGGCCACCTGCCGAAATCTGGGCTCGTCTGGGACACTCGGCCCGCGGGTGTAGATGGCGCCAGGTGCAATTGCGTTGACGCGGATTCCAATCGGCGCGAGTTCCAACGCCATTGCACGGGTCATGGCGTCGATGGCGCCCTTTGTCACGTCGTAGGGGAGCCCGCGCCAGTGGGCGCGCAACCCTCCGACGGAGCTGATGTGGATGATGCTGCCGCCGGACCCTTCGCGCATCGCCTCGGCGGCTCGCTGCGCGCACAGGTACGGCCCGCGGATGTTGGAGGCCAACTCGTCGTCCAGCAAAGCCTCACTCACTTCGAAGAAGTGGCGCCGCTGCAGGTTGGCGGCGTTGTTGACGAGTAGATCCACCGTGCCGTAGGCGTCGAGCGTCTGTTTGAAAAGGAGGCTCACGCCCTCGCTGTGGCCGAGATCAGCCGGCACAGCCAGGGCGTCCGCGCCCAGGCCTCGCAGCTCCGCCGTCGTCGCCTGCACGGCTTCCACTGTGCGGGCATTGATCACGACCTTCATTCCTTCCCGGGCCAAACGCATCGCGATGCCACGGCCGATACCGCGACTCGACCCGGTCACAACCGCAACCTGTCCGGCGAGTTCCGGATAGCGCGGGACGATCGATTCATAGGCCGATGTAGGGTCCACGAGCAATCTCCTCCTGGGAATGGCGCAGGCTACTGCGAGACGGGGCAGACGGCGGCGACGGCCCGCCGCCGATGGTGCTCGTCTCGCCCCAGCCGTGGCAACCCCATGGGCGCAGGCTGGTCGTCCGCGACGACGTGTCATTATACTTCGGTCTCATTCCGCGCACTACCGTGGGATGGGATTCGGATGAGCCAAGCCCGCTGTGAGTCCCTGGTTGCCCACAACCGGGTCGCGTGCTACAATGCTGGCCCAAAGACTCACGGCAGGTGGTCGCATCGCCGAAGTATGCCCAGCGAACCGAGGTATCGTCTTGATCCGATCGACCCAGTGCAGCTCCGCCTCCTGGGCCGGCTACCTCCGCAGCAGCGTGTCAGCCTGATGCTCGAAGCCCGGGAGCTGGTGGTGGGCCTCATCCGGGGCCGCCTGCGCTGCCAGTACCCGACCCTCTCCACACGAGCCACAAACCTTAAGCTCCTCG
>JAUVSX010000259.1 GCA_030596915.1 Chloroflexota bacterium
GGACAATAGTCCGTTCGAGGCCCGCCTGGAGGCGGTGCTCAAGGCGCTGGAGAAGGCTGAGCAGGAGACCGGCGAGAAGACCCTCTACATGGTCAGCATCACCGACGAAGTTGACCGGCTCATGCCGAAGGCGCGCCTGGCTGCCAAGATGGGTGCGACGGGCTACCTGCTGGCCTACTCAGCCGGCCCGTCGGCGTTGCGCGTCCTGGCCGAGGACCCCGAGTGCGACGCGCCGATCCTGCTCCACGTATCGCATATGCTGGCGGGGCTGCCGCGGATCCGCTTCACGGTCTATTCGAAGATTTGCCGCCTCTGCGGGGCTGATATGATGCTGTCGCCGTCGATCTGGTCGAGCATCCCGGTTGTGTCGCCGGAGGAGTGCTATCGCAACGCGCAGACCATGGTTGCGCCCTTCTACCACATCAAGCGCACGTGGCCGATGCCGGCAGCCGGGATGTACCCCGGATTGGTTCCGGTGCTGTTGGAGGAACACGGTCCAGATATGGTCATTCCGGCGGGCGGCGGCATCCTGGGCCACCCGATGGGCTATACCGAGGGCGCCAGGGCGTGGCGGCAAGCGTTCGATGCTGCGATGGCCGGCATCCCCCTCGAGGAAGCGTCGCAGGCGGAGGACATGAAGGAGCTGCGCGCCGCTCTCGAACTATGGGGTCTTCGCAAGCGCCCGGTCACCCGCTGGGGCTACTCCGGGAAGGACTACCATCCCGCGTTCGCCGACAAGAACCTCTAGTTCGCTGGGCGCACGATCCCCGCGCGCTTCGTGGGCGGCTGCGGGCCTCTGGGTGCGGCAGCACCGCGCCCGATAGATCGCGGCAGGGCACTTCCCAGGGAGTGCCCGGTGCCGTATGGACGGCCGCGGCGCCGGGGGCGCGGCGACAGTGAAACAGCGCGACAGGGCATCGTACCGGCGGCTCACTGAGCCCTGCGCCCGCGCGATCGGGCATCGTGCTGGCGACTGACCGCGTCGTGCGTGCGTGGGGCCCCCTCACGAATGAGGCCTCACAGAGAGGAGACGAGTGGTTATGGAGGCGAAGACGATTCTGCTGAATCGCGGTGCTGAGCCAACCGGGCTGCCGGAGAGCGATAGCCTGGTGGATATGTATCGCAGGATGAAGCTCATCCGGCGGTTTGAGGAGCGGGTCAACGATCTGTACCTGCAGGGCAGGATCCCCTCCACGCTGCACCTGTATATCGGTCAGGAGGCCGTCGCGGTGGGCGTCTGCGCTGGGCTGCGCGAGGACGACTACGTGTTGAGCACCCACCGCCCCCACGGGCACTCGCTTGCCAAGGGAGTCGAGCCGAGGGCCATACTCGCCGAGCTGCTGGGTAAGGTGACGGGCTGCTGCCGAGGCAAGGGCGGCTCCATGCACGTCGGTGACATCACCAAAGGTGTGTATCCGGCCGTGGCGATCGTCGGAGGCAATATCCCTATCGCCGCGGGCGCGGGGCTCGCGGCAAAGATGCGCGGGGATGGCCAGGTGGAGGCCTGCTTCTTCGGTGACGGCGCGGCCAACGAGGGCGCCTGGCACGAGGGACTGAACATCGCCGCGATCTGGGACTTGCCTGTCGTATTCGTCTGTGAGAACAACCTCTACGCGGCGTCGACTCCATTCTCGCTCACCTTCAAGGTTGAGAACGTGGCCGACCGCGCGTGCGCCTACGGCATCCCTGGGGTCACCGTCGACGGGATGGATGTCTTGGCCGTGTACCGGGCCGCCAACGAGGCGATTGAGCGGGCGCGCCAGGGCGGGGGCCCGACGCTGCTCGAGTGCAAGACCTATCGCTTCTGCGGTCACTCCCGGTCCGACCCGCGTACCTACCGCGGGCGCGAGGAGGAGCAGGAATGGCAGAAACTCGACGCCATTCCCCGGATGCGCCAGTGGCTCGTTGGTAGCGGATTATCCGACGACGGGCAGCTTGATGAGATCGACGACTGGGTCGAGCGGACCTTCGATGAGGCGCTCGAATTCGCCGAGGCCAGTCCCGAGCCCGACGTGTCAGAACTGTTCACCGACGTTTTCAAGGAGTAGCCCATGGCCGAGATGTCAATTGCTGAGGCCCTGCGTCAGGCGATTCGCGAGGAGATGGCCAGGGATGACAGAGTCTTCTGCATCGGAGAGGACATAGGGATTCCGGGCGGCTTCGGCGGCGCCTTCACCGTGACGCTGGGGCTGTCCGACGAGTTCGGCCGCGACCGTGTCCTGGATACGCCGATCTCGGAGATTGCGATCGCCGGAGTGGCCATTGGGGCGGCCATCGCCGGTATGCGCCCAATCGCTGACGTGCAGTACGGCGACTTTCTGTTCTGTATGATGGATCAGATAGCCAACCAGGCGGCCAAGATGCGCTATATGTCGGGGGGGCAGGTGTCCGTGCCGATGGTGATGCGCGCTCCCGTGGGACAGACCCGGCGTGGCGCCCAGCATGCGCAAAGCCTCGAGGCCTTCTTCACCCACATCCCGGGCCTGAAGGTCGTCGCCCCGTCGACCGCCTACGACGCCAAGGGATTGCTCAAGAGCGCTGTGCGGGATGAGAACCCTGTGCTCGTGTTCGAACACAAGCTGCTCTATGGTTCGAAGGGGCCGCGGTCCGAGCGCGGCGCGCTCAGTCCCGTGGGCGAGGTGCCAGATGAGGAGTACCTGGTGCCTATCGGCGAGGGTGTCATCCGGCGCGAGGGCAAGGACGTGACGATCGTCGGCAAGCTACTCACGATGTACCGGGCGCTGCAGGCGGCAGAGATCCTGGCCGAGGAGGGCATCGAGGCTGAGGTCATCGATCCGCGCACGCTCGTGCCCCTCGACAAGGAACTGATCCTTGCCTCGGTGCGCAAGACGGGGCGGCTCGTCATCGCCGAGGAGGACAATCTCACCGGCGGGTGGGCGGCGGAGATCGCGGCCATCGTCGCCGACGAGGGTTTTGTGTGGCTCGACGCGCCCATCAAGCGTGTCTCGGCGCCCGACGTGCCCGCGCCCTTCTCGCCTGCTCTCGATGACGCGTATATGCCTAACGAGCACAAGATCGTCGCTGCCGTCAAGTCACTGCTCTAGCGTGACGCTTCGGGGAGGCGCATATGGCTACTGACATCATCGTGCCACCGCTGAGTCAGACGATGGATTCCGTGGTCCTTGTCGAATGGCTGAAGGCTGAGGGGGACAAGGTCGCCAAGGGCGAGCCCCTCTTCGTCATCGAGACGGACAAGGCCAACCTCGACATCGAGGCGCCGGCGGGGGGCGTCCTGCGACAGGTTTGGGCGCAGCCGGGCGAGGCTATTGCTGTGCGGGCGACGATCGGCCTCATCGCTGATGTGGGTGGAGAGCTCCCCGAGTTCGAGCGGCCGTCCGCTCGCAGCGCCGCCGCATCCGTAGCGGAAGCTGCTGTGGCCGCGCTCCATCCCCTTGCCGCGGCGACCGGCCCGATGGGGCAACCTCTCCCGCCGGAACGCCAGGCTCGTATCTTCGCTAGCCCCCGTGCCCGCCGCCTGGCGGAGGCGGAGGGCGTCCCGCTCGCAGAGCTGACGGCGAGTGGTCCGGAAGGGATGATCGTCGAGCGGGACGTGATAGCCTACATCGCCTCGAAGCCGGCGCCGATGGCGATCACGCCGGTCGCCCGACGGCTGGCTCAGGCCGCCGGACTGGAACCAGCGGCGCTGCAGCCTGCGCGACCCGGCGCGCGGATCACGCGGGCCGATGTTGACGTGGTGCTGGCGCGGCGCGAGGAAGTTTCCGCGGACGGCGTGCAGTGGGTGGAGGTCGCCCCAATCAGGCGGACGATCGCGCGCCGTATGGTCGCCAGCCAGCAAGCGGCCGCCGAGGTCACGCTGACGCGCGACGTCGACGCGACGGAGCTTGTCGAGCTGCGCGGGCAGATCCTCGAGGAGCTGTCGGACGGCGACCCGCGGCCCACGTACACCGACATCCTCGTCAGTATCGTGGCCCGGCAACTCGCGCGCCATCCGCGCGCCAACGCGACCTGGGATGGCGAGCGCATTGGCCTCTACGCTGACATCAACGTGGCCGTCGCGGTCGACACTGAGCGAGGTCTGGTGACTCCGGTCGTGCGCAACGCGGACACGAAGGGCCTGCTCGCGCTGACGGCCGAACGGGCCGCACTTGTCCGGCAGGCGCTCGATGGGACGATCGGACTCGACGATCTGACTGGTGGCACGTTCACGATTACGAATCTGGGCCCGATCGGGATCGACGCCTTCACCCCCATCATCAACCCGCCCCAGACGGCGATTCTAGGCGTGGGGCGTATCCGGCCCGCGGCGGCAGTTCACAACGGTGAGTTGTGTATCCGGCAGCGGATGTTCCTCTCGCTGACGTTCGACCATCGGATCATCGATGGCGCGCCGGCCGCCCGGTTCCTGATGGACATCGTGCGCCTGATCGAGAAACCGCACCTGGTTTGGTTGTAGGGGTCGGAGCCGGTTACCCCTCACCCCCCGGCCCCCTCTCCCACAAGGGGAGGTCTCCCCAGTAGGGGGGGGGAGTCGGCCCATTGCTCGAAGCCACCGTCGCACGCCAGCACCGCCGTGAAACAGGCCCGTCATGGCGCCCCGGCCGGGGCGCGGACGGGTTTGCTGGTCTCACAGTTGCTCCAAGCCACCGTCTCGGGGGCGTCGTGTATGATGCCGTGCATCGCAGAGACCTGCGCGCGATCTGCGGATCGCGTCGTGCGTTGCACGTTCTGCCCGCCTCCGGCTGCAGAAGTCACTGTCCCGGGGGCGTGGTGGCGTGCCGACCAGCACCGCCGTGAAACAGGCCCGTCATGGCGCCCCTGCCGGGGCGCGGACGGGTTGTGCTGGCCTCACAGCTACTCGAAGCGACCGTCTCGGGGGCGTCGTGTATGATGCCGCGCGTTTGACCCCCCATCTGCCCTATTGTACAATCCCAAGGTGCCCCCAACGCATTATCCAACCACCGGAGGCCAAAGTGCTTACGTGAACAACTTCAGCGAGAAAGTCAGCTTCATCTGGTCCGTGGCCGACCTCCTGCGCGGACCCTACCGTCCCAACCAGTACAAGGACGTGATACTGCCCTTGACCGTCTTGCGGCGCCTCGACTGCGTCCTCGAGCCGACCAAGGACCAAGTCCTCGCCAGGTACGAGCGCTTACAGGGCGGCCGCGTCAAGAACCTCGAGCCGATCCTCAATCGAGAGGCTGGCCAGGCCTTCCACAACACCAGCCCCTACACCTTCGAGAAGCTCAAGCGCGATCCCGCCAACATCGCCGCGAACCTGGTCCACTACATCACGAGTTTCTCCAGCC
>JAUVSX010000312.1 GCA_030596915.1 Chloroflexota bacterium
GGCCGCGGCGCCTGAGCGCGTAGACGGCCCAGCGCAGGCCAAGTCGCGCCAGGCTAACCAGGACGAAGCTGAGAACTGACGCCAGCAGCAGCCATCCGCGCGAGATCGTGAATCTGTCGTGCACGAAGAAACCGAACACGATCAGCCACAGCGTGCCAAAAACAACCGCATTGAGCACGCGTGCGAACTCCTGGATGCCCCCGAACAGGTACTGTGGGTCGTAGAGGCGGAAGATGGCGAATAGAATCAACCACGCCGGCACAACGGCCCCCACGAGCAGCACGTACTCCCCCAGCGTGTAAGGCGCAAAGTACGGCAGCCATTGAAAGCGCATGACGTAGGCCAGCGCAAAGGCCAGACCAAGCATCAGCCCATCGCTCACGACAAGCAGGGCAGTGATCACGCGGCGCCGCCCTCTCTGAGAGAGCGGTAGGTATCTCGGCCGCAGGCGGTCCGCAGCCGTACCTAGCAGTCGCAATGCAATGCTCCCAGGGATCGCCGTGGGTGGGCCAGGAGGCACGAGTAGCTCACCTCACCCTCACCTGCGGGCACGGCCGCAGCCATATCCCCCCCGTTGACGCTTATCGCCTTGTCAAGCAGGCCGACGCGGCGCACGAATGCGTCGGCAAGGCATGCAGGCCTGCCAAGGAGATATCGACTTGTCCAGGATTGTTTCTCACTCGTCAACACCTCTGGGTCCAGGCCGCCCACCGGCGGACCCCCGTCGATCAGAGCACGGTCGTCCTCAACCGGCGAGACGCACACAAGGCCGCAGCGCTGGCAGCGAACGACGGGGCCAGGGGCAGAGCGCGGGCAGAACAACAGCAGGGCCTCATCCCAGCCACATAGCGCGCACGAGCGATGCCCCACCAGCCGCTGCTCCACTTGAGCCCCGGAGCGTGCGTCCGGAGAAGGCGCTGCCGCGTGCCTTGTCAGTTCCACGACGCAGCCTTCCGCCGAGAGTGGTATCTGACGATACGCAGGGTGAGATCATGAATCCCCAGGGCCGCGAATACAACCAGCACTGTATCGACGGGCAGGCGGTAGCGCACATAGGCCCAACTGAGCAGATGCACGCCGGTGTAGGCAGCAATGAACAGGTACAACAGCACCAGCGTCGCGCGCTTCTCGCGCGTCGCCAGGTCGCCCTTCGTGCACCATGCTGACCGGACCGACAGGATGAGCCCATAGATCATAAACGGCAGACAGACGCCGAAGCTGCCAACGCGCGAGATGTTGCTAAGCGTGCTCGATGACGGCTTGGGCCAGAAGAGGAAGTAGTCCTTCAGCCGGCTGAGGGAAAGCAACGCGTAGCGCACTGGGTCATCCACGACGAACTGCAGCCCTGAGCGCAACAGCGCCTTCCCCAGAGCTGCCTCATTCAGGTGGCGCAACTCCTCCGGGATCAGATCAACGTATCCTGGGTGCTCGGGCCCGAGCAGGGAGATGAAGTTAGTTCCATGGATGGGGTGGTTGGCCCAGAAGAACACATAGCCCGCGTTCGTATTGACCAGCACGAACTCGCCGAACGCCAGGTAGTTGCGCACCGTCCACGGCGCGATCACCAGGAGCAGCGCCAGAAGGCAGACTAAGACGTGATGGAAGCGGACCCGGCCGCGTCCTGCCCACACGAGCCACGGCAGCAGGAATGGCAGGAATACCAGGAACGTCTGCCGCCCCAGGACGGCACATCCAGCCACCAGCCCGAACACCGCCGCCCGCCCCGGAGTTGGCCGTTCGGCTGTTTCGAGCGCCAGGTTCAGGGTACCGAGGACAGCAACGAAGAAGAGAGGCTCGGACATGAGGGCCGCGCCGTAGTATACGAAGTAGATATAGACCGCGGATATCCCCGCAGCCAGCAGACCCACGACGGGACCTCGCCGGCGTACTGCCAGCCGGTCCGTTAGGAGCGGCATCAGCCCACCCGTGATCAGAGCCTGCAAGAGGCGCGCCGCGAGTGGGTGGTGGCCGGCCAGCTTGTAGACACCTGCCAGGTATAGCGTCGTCAGATAGGACCAATGGGCGGCGGGCTCGCCGGCCCGCGTGTTGGGCCACCAGTCGATGTCGAAGGAGAACCCGTTCCCTGCCACGACGTTCTGTGCCAGACGGTCGTAGCTGATCTGATCGAAGATCCCCGGCAGGTTCTCCACCCTGTCGCCCATGGTTAGCGCCGCCCCAACACGCAGCGCGACGGCGACCAGGACAATCGCGGCGAGCCAGAGGCGCACCTGCCTGGGGGAGAGCCCCCCCTCTGACTGTGAACTGGCCTGACTGCCTGACATAGCGATGTGACCCTGCCCTGGGATTAGCCTCGGATTCCGTGCGCCCTACCGCGCCGCCCCCTCGCCCGCTACTCGGCGCTCCGTCGGCGTCCAGGTCGCGACGCGCTTGCCCAGCATCGCCTGCACTACGCCGATGAAGGCCGCCAGATGCACGTACACGAAGTAGTAGGGAATGTAGCAGGCGCGGACTCTCCTTGCAGACCGGTCCAGTAGCCAGCCAGCCAGCGCCAGCCCGTAGCAGATCAGTTGCGCGGCGAGAAGACCGCCATACGGCGGCCCTGTGCTGGCGAGCGCCCCGTTCGCGACCAGGGCGACCACCAGGCACGGAAACACAAACCAGCGCGAGAAGCGATGGGATACCAGCTTGACCGCGTACCACCCGGTCCGAAGTGGGTTGAGCGCTTGCGGCACGCTGAGGTAGCTTGAGAATGCCTGAAGCACCGTCCGAACGCGGCGGCGGAAATCACCCGCGGCATCGAGGGGATATGCCTCAATAGATATCGCCTCCGGCTCGTAGGCCGTACGATAACCTGCTAGCGTGAGGAGAGAAGGTACCACGGCGTCGTGCGTCAGGTGAGGGTCTATCGCTGGGTACAGGCTACGCCGGACTGCAAAGAACCCGCCATTCACCATCACCGCGGAGCCCAGTTGCCCTTCCAGCCGCTTGATGCGGTTGTCCAACCGCACATACAGACTCTCCCCGAGCCCCTCCCCGCTTGCGGCGGCCACTCGGCGTTCCTCGCCCGTGACGGCGCCGACTTCCGGATCGGCGAAGTTGCGCACCAGCTTCCGAATAGCATCGGGCGCGTAGGTCGAGTCGGCATCGGAGACAACCACAACCTCGCCTGTCGCCAGTGGTACAGTTGCGTTCAGCGCGTTCACCTTGCCCTGCCCGTCGCTGACCCGGCTGAGAATGACCCCTCGATCGGCGAACCCCCTGACGATCTCGTCGGTGCCATCAGTGGAACGATCGGAAGCGACGATGATCTGGAGCCGATCGGAGGGGTACTCGAGGGCGAGAGAGTTCTCCAGCTTGCCCGCGATGACGCCCTCCTCGTTGTGGGCCGCGATGATGAGTGAGACCCCTGGCGTGATATCGACCTGCACCACTGGCCTACGCTTGACCAGTACAACGACCTGCAGCAGGGCGAGGTAGCCTACGGTCGCGTAGGCGATCATGCCCAGGGCCAGCCAGAATACGGCCCGCACCAGCGTCATGACTCGCTCGCCGTCCGCAGCGCCGAGCTGGTGCAGTCCACGGCCCGTCCGTCTTTCCGCGGGAACACAGGGCGCGCGCAGATCACCGCGTCGCGGCTTTGCACGTACCGGCGAGCACGATAGCCGCCCACCGGCCAACACCGCGGCTAGGCAGCCAGGCCATCATAGACGTCATCCCACCCTGTGTAGATCGTGCGCCAGTCGTAACGGCGCTTGACCCACGATCGACCGTTAGCAACCATCCTGCGCGCCAGATCACTGTCACGCATGATGCGTACCGTTGCCCGCGCGAGGTCGTCAGGGCAATCCGCGACCAGGATGTTCTCGCCCCGCCCCACCTCAATCCCCTCTGCGCCAACCGTCGTACTGACAACGGGCACTCCCCAGCACCAAGCATCAAGGATTTTCACGAGCATGCCCCCTCCGGCAAGGAGAGGGACTATGAACACAGCAGTCTCGCGCAGATAGGGCCGAAGGTCTTCAACGTACCCGGTCACTTCGACATTAGACTGTGGCCCCCCGGCAAACGCCTTCTGGATTCCGCGCGCGGGCGGCTTGCCGATCACCGTCAGCACCGCTCTGGGTACCTGGGCAACCACGCTGGGGAACACCTGGTCAGCGTACCAGGCCGCTCCCTGGGCATTGGGAGGATAGTGAAGGCCTCCGACGAACGTTACTCGGAAAGGATCGCGGGCCCGCGCCACCGCCACCGTCGCGTCTGGATCCACACAGATCGGAATGACGGTGCTGTCCCAGCACCCGCAGTCGGACGAGTGAGCGCGCGGTTGGACTGCCCTCTGGTCCTCGCGACTCACCCATACTACGCGATCGAACTGCTCGCAGACATCGGCCTCGTAGCGCGCCATCTTCCGGGCCTCAAGTTTCGCGAACGCTCGCGAAGGGCCACGAGGCTCCGCAGCAGCCATCCGCGAGACAATCTGGTGCACAGCGTTGTGCTGATCGAGCACCAGACGTGGGCGCCGCTCCTCCCGGACCCGACCCACCCGGCGGTCAAAGGCATGCCCGGCCAACAGGGCATATTGGGCCATCCACAGTTGGTCGGCGTGCACGACGTCGAAGCGCCCATCGCTGCTCGACCGCTCCTCATTCACTGCCTCAGCATCTGAGGCCATCAGGCCCTGGATGAGAGTCGCCATTGCCGGCACGCTGTCGCGTGCGATGATGAA
>JAUVSX010000212.1 GCA_030596915.1 Chloroflexota bacterium
AGGTCCCGGGCGACAGGAAGGGTGTTTGCGTGCATGGGTGAGCGCCTGTACTACCAGGATCAACGTCGTACAGCGTTTTCTGCCACCGTCGTCGAACGGTTGACCTGGAGTGGCCAGCCAGCGGTCGTGCTCGACCGGACGGCGTTCTATCCAACATCGGGCGGTCAGCCGTCAGACCTCGGAGGACTGGGTGGTGTCCCGGTGCTAGACGTCGTGGTGCGAGAGGACGACGGCGCAGTTGTGCACGTTCTGGAGCGGGAAATCGAGAGTGGCACAGTCAATGGGGAGGTGGATTGGGAGCGCCGATTCGACCATATGCAGCAGCACACCGGACAGCACGTTCTCTCTGCAGCCTTCGAGCGTCTCCTTGACGCTGACACGGTGGGGTCCCACCTGGGCTCCGTGGTGAGTACGATCGATCTTGACGTATCTCGCCTTGATCGGGCGGCGGTCGAGCCGGTTGAGGAGCTGGCGAATCAGGTGATCTGGGAGAACCGCCCGGTCCTCGTGCGGACTGTTGGGCCGGAGGACTTGGCCTTACTTGCGCTGAGACGCCCCCCTACCGTCGAGGGTCCGGTGCGCATTGTTGAGATCCGTGGGTCCGAGAGCGGGTCTGGTCCAAGCTTCGACGTGAATCCCTGTTGGGGAACGCACGTGGAGCGGACGGGTGAGATCGGTCTCGTGAAGGTTGTGCGCATTGACTACCGGGGAAATCAGACGCGCGTCGAGTTTGTCTGCGGCGGGCGGGCACTGCAGGACTACGGCGCCAAGAATCAGATGGTTGGCAAGCTGGCCGGCACGCTGACCGTCGGGTACTGGGAGTTGGATCGGGCTGTTGACCGCCTCAGAGAGGAAGTCAAAGCCTTGCGACGAGAGCTTTCCACGGCGCGGGACCGGCTCGTCAGGGCCGAGGCGGCTGAGCTTGCTCGGACCTGCAGTGACCGAGGACCGTACTGCCTGGTCGCGTACGTTTGGGAGAAGCGCACGCCAGCGGAGCTGAGGTCTCTGGCCCTCGCCCTCGCCGAGTATCCGCGGATGGTGGCGCTGCTGGCCGCGGTCGGGGAGAGGACGCATCTCTGCTTCGCTCGGGCAGACGAGTTGGATCTCGATGTGGCCGCCCCGATCCGGCAATCATGTGCGTCGTTGGAGGGAAAGGGTGGGGGACGGCCGCACCTCGCCCAGGGCAGTGCGAGAGTGGTCGATCCCGTTCGAGTTGAGGCGGCGCTCTCTCAGGCATCGTCAAACCTGGTCGATGATCGTAGCAGCTAGCGCGGTCGCCCGGCTTGGCGCCGCCTCAGGCCCAGTGGCCCGGGCGGAGGAGCGCTGCGCAGAGGTGAGTTCGCAATGTCCGCGCCAGCAGCGGAATCGGAGCCTACATCCCAGATGGAACAGATAGCCGCCAGAACATACCTGTCTACCGATTACCCCGGCTCCACTGTGGGGTTCTACGTGATGCCCACGGGAGTGGTCGCTATTGATGCCCCGGTCTTCCCGCGAGATGTCCGTGCCTGGCGCGAGCGGATTGGCGAGACCGCGGGTGGGCCCATCATCTACCTGATCCTCACCGACGCTCATCCGGCCCGGTTGTTGAGCGCCTCTCGTATGGGCGCCCCCATCGTCGCTTCGCGGCAAGCGTTTGAGCAGGCTAGCACCTACACGGACGGGTACTGGCGCGCCGTCGCCGAGAGGTGGGCGCGCCGCTGCCCAGAGGCTGCCGAAGATCTGGCGGTGTCGCACGTTGTCCTGCCCGAGATCGTGTTCACCGATCGCGTGACGCTGCACAGTGGAGATGAGGCTCTGACGCTTCAGAAGGCATGTGGGGCTGCGCCGGGTAGCCTCTGGCTCCACCTGCCGGACCAGAATGTGCTGTTCACCGGGGACACGGTGGTGGTTGGGGTGCACCCCTCCGTGGCGTCGGTAACCAGCACGCGGGCTTGGCTGCAGACTTTGACGTTGCTGCGACGCCCGCGCTTTGCGCAGACCTTGATTGCGCCCGGACGCGGGCCTGCCTCCGATACCTCGGCGACGCAGCCACTAAGCGACTACATTGCCCTGGTTCGCCGGCGTGTGCGCTCGCTGCTCAGAGCATCGCGACCGCGGTCAGATACGCCGACCCTGGTCTCGGAGTTGATGTCTTGTTTCCCGGTGCCGGAAGGTGAGCGCGATTCAACCGCGCGACGCGTGAAGGCGACCGTGGATCGAGTGTACGACGAACTGCGGGAGCAATAGACCTGGTGTGGCGACACCTGGCACGACCAGGGGGGAGTGTGTATGGGTAAGTACTACGTTCCATTCATCGCACGAACGCCTGCTGACCGCGTGCGCGAGGCGTTGGACGCGGCTGAGACGCGCGTGATTGGCTTCCGGGGCAAGGGCTCTGATGCACTAGAGCTGCTCCACCTGATGGATCGGGTTGCTCTTGGGCTGGGGGAACTTGAGGACGCTGGCGTCGACGTGCGAGCCGAGTCGACGAGGTTCGAGACCGTTCAGAGGCAGTTTCTGAGGCGGAAGGCCCAGTTCCTGTCGGCGGCTGGTCCGGCGTTGAGGGATGAGCGGGAGCGTGTCCATCCTGGCGAGGAGCGCTGGTGGTGGTACGTAGATCGGCTGCAATCTGAGGAGCGCTCGCGCCGCCTGCGACGCATCGCGATCTGGGGCATCGTCGCAGCAGTCGTGCTGTCAGTCGCGTGGGGGCTGTACGATCGCTTTCTTCGGCCCCCTGAAAACGTTCGCCAGGCCTACCAGCACAGCGGAACCGGACAGTTCCTTGCAGAGCCAGGAGAAGAACAAGACCTTCGCGCGGCGTTGGCCGAATTCGAAGCGGCCGCGGAACTGGACCCCACTGATCCCGAGTACTGGGTCTGGATTGGTATCCTACATCAGCAGTTGGATGAGGATGCCAAGGCTCAGGAGGCCCTTGACAAGGCCAACTCGATGTACGACAGCAGTTTGCAGTTCTTACTTCAGCGCAGCCAGGCGTACCTGAGAGTTGGCGATCTGGAGAGAGCCATGGCTGACGCCAACGAGGCCGTGGCCCGGTATCCTGAGGCAGGTTGGGCCTACGCTCTGCGTGCAAACGCGTTCGTCGCGCTGGGTGATCTGGGAAGCGCGGTCTCCGACCTGGAGACTGCGGCTGATCTTGCCGCTCAGGCGGGGGACACGCAGTTGGAGGCCTTCGCGCGTACGCAGCGAGGGATGGTTATCCAGCAGATGGCGGGCCAGTTCCCGACGCTGGAGCCCACGGCCGAAGGTTAGGGTGGGGGCGGCCGTGACCGGCCAGGCGACTCGCAGGGTTGCCCTGGTCACAGGTTTCGGGCGTCACCCTTGACAGAACGTACGCCCTGTCCCCAGCGCTGACGCGGAAGAGGCCGTGGTCTTGTATCCCGATGACGGGTGGGCCGATGCCATCCGTGCCAACGTGGCCGCGCGCCGCAGCGACCTTCACCAGGCTACCGCCGATCTGGCGACGGCAGAGCGGTTGGGAGCTTGGGATGCTGATGAGCTGCCGGAGGCCATGGTTCGGTTGCGCACGGTGTGTCGGCTCCTGGCAGACCAGTCCGCTCGGGGCGAACTGTCTCCTGGTTCCTGACGCCGGTGAGGGAGGGCTCGAATGGCGGTGGATGATCGGATGGGACGTGTGCACGCGGCCAAGTCGGCGCACGAGGCTGAGCTGATGCGCAAGCCCCACGTCGTCGGAGTGGGGATTGGGGCACGGCGGCGTGAGGGCGAAACGTCGGATGAGCCGGTCATCGTCGTATCTGTGAGCCAGGAAGTCAGTGCTGAGGGCCTCAGCCCAGAAGATGCAATCCCACGGGAGCTGGACGGGGTACCAGTCGAGGTCCGGGTTGTGGGCAGCTTGCGTGCGCTTGTCTCTCGGGCCACCCAGGTGCGGGCAACTCACACCGCCGACCTCCTGAAGAAGAGCAACGTTGTTGGCGTCGGCGTCGGCTACAAGCGGAGCGACGGGGTCGAGACCGATGAACTCAGCATCATCGTCTCGGTTGTGCTCAAGATGCCGCTGGCGACCCTCTCGGCAGTGGACCTCGTTCCTAAGACGCTCGATGGCGTCACGACGGATGTGGTGCAGACCGGCCCTCTGTTCGCCTTTGCGTCGGGGACGCGCGACCGCTGGCGTCCTGTTGTGCCGCCCGGTGTCTCCGTAGGCCACGTCCGCGCTACGGCTGCCACGTTCGGCTGCCTTGTGCAGCGGGCTGACAAGCGGTTCATCCTGTCCAACAACCACGTGCTTGCCGACACGAACAACGGGCAGGTGGGAGACCCCATCCTCCAGCCTGGGCCCGCCGACGGCGGAGGTATGGACGACCAGATTGCGACCCTGGCACGCTTTGTGCCTCTGGACTTCGGAGAGGAACCGTCAGACTGTCCCTACGCCGAATGGGTGGTTGTGATCGCGAACGCTCTTGCCAGCGTGATCGGTTCCAGCCATAGGGTCCACGCGGTCAGGCAGACGGCAGGGATCAACTATGTGGATGCCGCGCTGGCCGAGCCGGTGGCGCCGGGCACGTTGAGGAGTGAGATACTCTATATCGGATCGCCAGTCGGCGCGGGAACGGCGAAACTGGGGATGCGCGTCCAGAAAACCGGCCGCACGAGCGGGTACACCCAGAGCCGTGTCGCTCAGATCGACGCCACGGTACGCGTTGACTACTCCGGCAAGGAAGCCATATTCGCCGGTCAGTTCATCGCTGGGGCGATGAGCCGGCCAGGGGATTCCGGGTCAGCGGTGCTCGACATGGACAGACGTGTCGTAGGCCTGCTGTTCGCCGGGTCGGATAGCACGACGATCTGCAACCCCATTGACCGCGTGCTATCCGCACTTGACGTCGAGCTGGCGCCGTGAGGTCCTCAGCTTCGCTGCAGGCGCCCGGCGGCGGCATCGCCTATGGTATCACGAGGAATCGGGACCACGTCCCATCGTTGAGTAGGGCATAAACGTAGTTCAAGCGCGAACTCCAGAGCAGCGTGCCCCCTGCGAACTTCTGGAACCCGGCCTGAGAGCCTTCCTCCGCGCTGATCGCCGCACCCATAGCGAGCTGGACAGCCTGGTTCTCACACCACACGATGCCGAAGCCCCGCTTCGGACCGAACGGCAGCGTTGCCTCAGGGCAGGCGATCTCATCGTCTCCCTCGCTCCAGGTGTCCACGTGACGTGACCAGGTTCCCGTGGAAACGTCTGCGCCGGCTCGGACGAGCGCGAACACGTGGTGGGGCGTCGTCCCGAAGCTCTGCCGCCAGTACATCGCGCCCCCGGCGAACTCCTGTTCACCGGTCGGGTGACCCAGCACCGCGTCGGCGATTGGCGGACCCAGGTCGCTCGCCGACCCGCCCAAGTCCTGCCATACCGTGTCGAAGGGATGGGTCACCGTGAAGGCCCCCGCCGGCGAGATGGTGGCAGTCGCCGTTCTCGTCGGCGTCGGCGTGGGGGTCGTGACGACGACTATCTTCACGTATACACGATCGCCGAAGAGGCGCCCGTCGGGCGTCCGCAGCCGCCAGGTGGAACGATGAGATCCTGGCGTCGATGGCGCAACCAGGTCCACACGCAGATCGACGGTGCCTTCGGGATCCTTGGGGGGCACGTCAACCGCGCCCGGGCCGTCCATCCCGTCGTCGGACAGGTAGGCGAGCAGGAAACCCTCACCCCATTTGCAGGTGCCTGAGTGGCGTACGCGCCATACTTTCGAGAAGGACTCACCCGGAGCGAACTCGGTGTTATCGGGCACCGAGAGATCAGTTACGAACCGGGAGTCGTACACGCAGCCGTCCGGGCCGGTGACGTCCCCTGCCGGCGTCTCTGTGGCAGTTGGCGCCGGGGTCGGCGTCGCCGTGCGGGTTGGTGTCGTGCTGACCGTGCCCTCACTCGCTGGGGTGGGTGTGGATTCCGGCGACGAGGTCGCCCAG
>JAUVSX010000040.1 GCA_030596915.1 Chloroflexota bacterium
CGCGCGCTTGAATCTCGTGCTTCTCGATGTGAATCGAGCTAAACTGATCGTCACGCACCAGCCGCTCGCTGATCAGGATCGCGTCCTCGAAGTTTCCACCCTCCCAAGACAAGAAGGCGCACACCACATTGTGTCCCAGGGCCAGATCACCCATTTCGGTCGACGAGCTGTCGGCCAGCACCTCACCCTTCTCCACCCGCTGTCCTTTGTAGACAACTGGCTTCTGATCGATGCAGGTGCTCTGATTGGAGCGCTGGTATTTCTTCAGGGGATAGCGACGCAGACCGTCGGCCTGCCGGGTCACGATCACATCACCGAGGACGCTGACAACCTCGCCGCTCTCTCGCGCCTGCACAACCTGTCCAGAGTCGTGCGCAGCCTGCCATTCCATCCCGGTGGAAACCAGTGGCGCCTCAGGCCGAATCATGGGGACAGTTTGTCGCTGCATATTGGAGCCCATCAGCGCCCGGTTGGCATCATCGTGCTCCAAGAACGGGATCAACGATGCAGACACGCCAACGATCTGGTTAGGGGCCACATCGATGTAGTCGATGCGCTCTGGCGGGGCAAGCAAGACCCGTGCAGCGCGACGGACTGGGACCCGTGACCTCACGAAATGGGCCTTATCGTCGAGTTCCGTGTTGCCCTGCGCGATCGTGTAGTGTTCCTCCCGATCTGCCGACAGGTAGGTGACCTCGTCACTCACGGCGGGCACGACGGCGATTTCCTCCGTCAGTCCCAACGCGGCGATGCGATCCGCCAGCTCCGGCGATACGTCTGTCCCCGCCGATGCCACGAGCTCACCGCTCTCCGGGTTCAGCACATCCTCACGCAGCGTCTGTTCGGCAAGCGCCTCGGCCGACGGCTTCACAGAGTGAATCACCCGCTTGTAGGGCGTCTCGACGAATCCCAGTTGGTTCACCCGGGCATAGGTGGCCAAGCGGCCGATCAGGCCGATGTTTGGCCCCTCGGGCGTCTCGATGGGGCATATGCGGCCGTAGTGGCTATAGTGGACATCACGTACGTCGAATCCTGCCCGCTCGCGGCGCAGTCCCCCCGGACCCAGTGCCGAAAGAGTACGCTTGTGCGTCAGCTCGGACAGGGGATTCGTCTGCTCCATGAACTGCGAAAGCTGGCTGGAACCATAAAACTCGCGGATGGCCGCGACGACGGGGCGGATATTGATAAGATTGACTGGCGTCAATGACTCTGACGCGCGGATGGACATCCGCTCCAGCACCACCCGCTCCATCCGGCGCAGACCGATCCTGAGTTTGTTCTGGACTAGCTCACCGACAGTCTTGACGCGACGATTTCCCAGATGATCGATGTCGTCCGCATCTTCGGTGCCGTTGTTGATGCGGATCATCCGCTCGACCAGCGCCATCAGATCCATCTTAGTGATGGTTCGATGATCCTGCTTCGTATCGAGACCCAGGCGCTGGTTCAGCTTGTAGCGCCCCACTCTTTGCAGATCGTAGCGACGGGGATCGAATATCTGTTGCTCAAGGTACTCCCGCGCATTATCCAGCGTTGCCGGGTCACCTGGGCGCATACGGCGATAGAACTCCAGGAGCGCATCCTCAGCTATCGTGCGGCCCTCCTTCTGCTCCCAGTCCGGCTCCTGGCGTATGGTCGTCGCAATGTATGGATGGTTGGGGTTGCTGTCGGCGTCCTCAAAGTACGCCAGCAGATCCTCATCGGTGCTGGTACCCATCGCATCACTGCCCGTTCGGTCATCCACTGCCCCGAGAGCTCGAAGCAGTACGGTCACAGGCATTGTGCGGCGGCGGTTGAATTTGACGATCAGATAGTCGGATTTACGGGTCTCGAACTCCATCCAGGCCCCACGGTCGGGGATCAGCTTGGCCGTAGCCAGCGGACGTCCAGTAACCCGATCCTCGGTGACACTGAAGTATACGCCGGGCGAACGGATTAGCTGGCTGACAACGACGCGCTCAGTGCCATTGATAATGAAGGTAGCGTTGCCAGTCATAACGGGCATATCGCCAAGGAATATCTCTGACTCGACAATCTCACCGGTGTCTCGGTTGTCGAGCACAACGGCGACATAGAGGGGCGCGCCAAAGGTCAGATCGCGCTCCAGGCACTCTACTGCGGTATACTTGGGCTCGCCGAAGTGGTACTTCAGATCAAACCGGGCCTCCCGTGCCTTCGTGCCAGGGAAGAACAGCCTCAAGTTGCCATTGAAGCTCTCAATGGGCGATATCTCATCGAAGAGCTGACCTATGGCTTCTTGCTGGAACCAACGAAAGGAGTCAAGCTGAACCTCAATCAGCCGCGGCAGTTCCGCCGCGTGACTGATATGGGCATAGCTTTTGCTCCCTGAGTACTCCATCAACATCTCTCCTTTGGTCGTCGCTAACATACGCGCACGGGCAATGCGAGCCAACAGGCGAACCCATAGTATACGTCATTTCTTGGATATGTCAAACCAAGCCACGGCGTTGCGCGGCGGTGATCACCAGGTCGGGATCAGGAAGTCCGGGGAGCCGTCACGGCTCGGGTGGGTCAAGGGATGCTTGCACCGGCAGTGGCAACGAGATACTCACACGCGCCACTCCGCCTTGAGACGATACCTGGCGCTTGTGGCCGGTGCGGCCTACTCACACTCGTCTGGCAGAAACCGCTTGTCCCAGATCCTGTCTCATCTGCACGAGCACGTGCGATGTACGGAAGCCGACCTCCTGCAGTGCTGCGGCGACTGGCACCAAGTCGCACGGGACGACGGCCTCCACTAGTTTGCTGCCCGAGCGGGACAGGCTCAGGACACCTCTCAGCGCGAGGGCTCTCCCCAGGCGCGCTGCGTATCCCTCTCGTACTAGCACCTCAAGCCGGTCGGGAGCCCGCCGTCTGTCCCTGAGGGCTCTCACCGCGCCGCACAAGCGCCCCCCCTGCTCGGCGACCCACCAGGACTCACGCTTTCCCGCCAGCCAGGTATCCATCGTCCGCCCCCAGCCGGCCTCATAATTCCCGCTTCGCAGTTCCAGCAAGGCGTGAAGCGATACCGGCACGGTCGCTCGCGCAAGACCAAGCAGGGCCCGGCTATCACGGCCACCTCCGCGGCGCCAGGCGACATCAGGTGACGGCAGCTCGGAGACGGCCACTGGTAGGCCGGCGGGACGAAGCAGGTGCATCGTCCGGCCCGCCTCCCGAAACCCCAGGTGCTCATACATCCTTCGAGCCTCTGGACTGTCAGCGCGCACTTCGAGCCCGGCCCAGCGACCACCGCGGGCGGACAGCCGCGTCAGCGCGGCCTCCATCAATGCGCGTGCGATCCCGCGTCTGCGCCAATCGGGGTGAACGCACACGTTGCCGATGAGGTACCCTCCTCGCTCCAGTGCGGGTCGCAGCGAGACATTTCCCACCACCTGACCGTGCTCGACCCAGACAAAACCGGGAGGCACAGCCCCTGGAGAGTCCCACTCCGGCCAGTAGAACAATCTCATCAGCCCTCTTCGGCGCGCGACGCGGCGCATATGCGCCAGCGCAAGCTGACCGGCAGGGTCCAGCCGGTCCCCGAAGGCGACCACGATCAAGTCAGTGACAGCTTTGAGGTCGCGGTATGGATCGATGGGTCGCAGCCCGTCCAGAACCACCCTCCTGACTCATCAACCCGTCGCGCGAGGGCCTCTGCTCCCACCGCGCCCCGGACCTTGATCTGGCCGCTCGTGGTCCGCCGCCACGTCGTTCGGTCACGAAAAGGACCCGATGAGATACCGATGAAGCAGATCAAGCGCGGCATCTGCCGAGCGTGCCTTGTTCTCCCATCGGTCGCCATTCCACAGGTGACGTTCCACCCACGAGCCGTCCGGGGCGGCCAACGCCACGTACACCAGCCCCACCGGCTTTTCGGCTGTGCCACCTCCAGGACCCGCAACACCCGTGACCGACAACCCAATCTCGGTGCTCAGGATCTCCCGCACGCCGCTGGCCATCTCCCGAGCCGTCAGCTCGCTGACGGCGCCAAACTGGCACAGCGTGCCATACCTCACGTGCACGATTGCCGCCTTCACTTCGTCAGCGTAAGCGACTACACCGCCACGGAAGTACTCGGAACTGCCAGGAACATCGGTGATCCGATGACTGACAAGACCGCCGGTGCACGATTCGGCCACCGCGAGTGTCAGGCCACTCCGCTTGAGGAGCAGTCCGACCGATACCTCGAGGGCACTTGCATCGGGTCCGTACATATGTCTCCCTAGCGCAAGGGGCCCGGCGCAATGCCAGGTCTAGTTTCCTGCTCTGCGGTACTCTCAAGGGGTTCGAAACAAGGGATGGCAGCGACCAGAATCTGAGATGAGGAGAGTTTCAGCGTGCAGCAGAGTATACCGAAGAACAGGCATCTCGGCAAGCCGAAACGATGGGTCGTGATGCCGTTCGCGTGTCCGGGATGTGATCCAGGTTGGGGGGCAATAGTGCAATTCAGGAACTGAGCGACGCCGGGTCGCTGCGTGGCGGATGATCACCGGGTCGCTCTGGGCATTGGCCCACGACTGAAATGCACCCGGTACCCGCTCGAGCTTGACGGCCCACGGAATTCGCGGTATATTGGTGCGACTTCTCCGGAGTATGCTAGGCATGTACTGCCGCTATCAACCCAACTGCATCTGTCCAGAGCGAGGGCACTGACCGCCTGAGCTCTGGGCACGATCGTCCTCCCAGGCCAACCAGACCAGGCGACATGGCCCGCGCCGCGTTTCGACTGAGAGCCTTGCCGCAGGCAAAGGTTGGCCTGTTTCTGTACCTGGCCTGGGAACCTGGGAGGAGATATGATCCGGAAACACGCCGTAGAGCAACACTGCGCGGTGAGTGGCTGCCGGTGCGAGTCGCAGACTGACATTGAGGAGCGAATCTGCTGCGCACCGACGCCCCCCCCTCAGACGCTCGAAACACATCCCATCGTGGGCCTGATCGGGCACACGCCCCTGGTCCGGCTGTCCCGCGTGACTCGGGGCCTGTCCCCGTCAGTCTCGGTCTGCGTTAAGCTCGAGGGCCATAACCCAGGCGGGTCGGTCAAGGATCGAGCAGCCTTGTTCATAGTCCGCGATGCCCTCCAGACCGGCGCTCTGGCCTCCGGCAGGATCCTGTTGGACGCGACATCCGGCAACACGGGCATCGCCTACGCGATGCTCGGAGCCGCGATGGGATTCCCGGTTGAGCTGGCCCTGCCTGCCAGCGTGAGTCCAGAGCGATTCCAGATACTGCGGGCCTACGGGGCCCGGCTGATCGTAACCGACGCCGAAGCAAGGACGGATGGGGCCCGGCGCCACGTGCACGCGATGGCGGCTGCTGAGCCGGAGAGGTACTTCCATGCCGATCAGTACGCCAATCCGGCCAATCCATTGGCCCACTACTGTACCACAGGCCCTGAACTCTGGCGCCAGACTGAAAGGCACATCACCCACTTCGTGTCCGGTATGGGCACGAGCGGAACAATGATGGGCGCGGGACGGTACCTGCGCGAGAAAGGCCCGAAAGTGGAGCTGATTGGCGTACAGCCCGACTCCCCCCAACACGGTATCCAGGGCCTGAAGTACCTTGCAGGGGACGACGTCCCCTCGATCTACGATCCAGCTCGGGTCGACAGGATAGTGGAGGTCACGACCGACGATGCACAGGCGATGGCTCGCCGCCTTGCGCGCGACGAGGGCATCTTCGTTGGCATTTCCGCCGGCGCAGCCGTCGTCGCAGCGCTTCGCGTGGCGCGCGAGCTGTCCCACGGGGTGGTTGCCGCGATCCTTCCCGACGGTGGCCTCAAGTACGCGAGCGCCTTGTTCTGGAACGGCTGAGGCGAACGTCTCTGGCCCGGGCTGACGACGGAGCCCTTCGGCTGGGAGGTCGAGGCATCTGCTTGTCCTCGGGCGCGGCGCCTGCACAGCGAGGCCCGACGTGCCGGGCCCCGCCACCGTCCTTCGGCATCAGCCGTCCGGCGGACCTTCCTGGGATGATATCTCGCTCCTGCCTAGGTCTTGCGGTGACGAGCGCGACCGACCCAACGCGACCGCGGATGCCGGCGAGACGATTAGCACGCCCGCCCCGTCGATCTCGCTCCGTTTCAGCGCCAGCAGCGCCTCGTTGGCGGCCTCCAACGGGAACGTGCGCACCCTCGTTTGTACGGGGATCTCGGCCGCCACCTGCAGCAGCTCCCGAGCATCCTGCCGGGTGAAGTTTGCCACGCTTCGTACGCCCCGTTCCCAGTAGAGCAGCCGGTCGTAGTCGAGCTCTGGGAGAGGCGTCATCGTGACACCCGCCAGGGCGACGGTGCCACCGCGCTCCAGCACGCGCAGAGCCTCCGGGACCAGCCACCCCGCCGGGGCAAAGACGATGCTCCCGTGCGTCTTCTCGGGCGGTGTGTCGCGGGCATCACCTACCCATTCGGCGCCAAGCTCCCGAGCCAATCGCCTGTGTCCCTCGCTCCGGGTGAAGACGTAGACACTGCATCCCCAGTGCAGGGCTACCTGAATGGTGACGTGGGCCGAGGCGCCAAACCCGTACAGACCCAGCCGCTGGCCGGGATGGATCCCGCTGATCCGAAGCGCGCGGTAGCCTATGATGCCAGCGCAAAGCAGGGGTGCGGCATCCACGTCTGAGAAGGACTCGGGCAGCGGATAGGCGAAGGCCTCGTCCACGACCATCGCCTCAGCATAGCCGCCATTAACGTGGAGCCCGGTGAACCGTGCATCCTCGCACAGGTTCTCCAGGCCCTTGGCGCAGAACTCGCACTCTCCGCACGATCGGTAGAGCCACGGCACGCCAAGACGTTGACCTACATCAAAGCGTGTGGCCCCCTCTCCGCGCGCATCTACTGTGCCGACCACCTGGTGCCCGGGCACGATGGGGACCTTCGGCAGCACCAGGTCCCCTTCCACCGTGTGCAGATCGGTGTGGCAGACACCGCAGGTGCTGACCGCGAGGCGCACCTGGCCCGGTCCCGGTTCAGGCAATCGCAGCTCAACCGTCTCCAGAGGACCGTCCTCGACGGGTCTCGTCTCCCGCAGAAGCATCGCCTTCATTCTGTCCCTTCCCTCACTTACCTCGGCCGGCCTACACTGGCGGTACCACTCTCGGCCGCCGAGACGCAGCGACCCCTTCCCACCAAGCTAGCGACACCCCGGTGCGCTACGCCTTCGTCTCCAGCACAACGACGGAGTCGACTGCATCGGGCGCGCTTGCTGGCCCCATTATGATCAAGCCATCATCCTCGTGGGTGACGGGGAGCGACTCTCCCGGACTCCGACTCAAGAGGTGCGCCCGGGTGACTGCCTGGCCGAAACGAGGGACTCGGAGCACACCGTCACCGGGCCACTCGAGCACATGCAGGTACAGCTTGCCGGGCCGGGTTGTGCTGCGGCACCACTCGACGCCCTGGATCGGCCCCGGGGTTGTACCGTAGACCGCCTCGCCGTTGTCCGCGAGCCACCGGCCAATGCCCAGCAGCCTGTCAACGCTCGGCTCGGGGATGACTCCCTCGGCTGTGGGACCGACGTTGAGCAGATAGTTGCCACCCTTGCTTACGATGTCGACGAGCTTGCGGATCAACTCCGCAGTTGGCTTCCAGTTGTGGTCATCCGACTTGAAGCCCCAAGTGTCGTTGATCGTCGCCGGCGTCTCCCAATCGACGTCCACCGCTCGCGTGGGTATCGCATTGTCGTTCGTCGACGCATAGTCGCCAAGGGTGTTCCCGATGCGACCACAGACGAGGCAGCCGGGCTGAATCCGGTGACAGAGATCAACGAGCGACTGGCTCTGCTCGCCAGTGATGTGCTTGGGTGTGTCAAACCAGAGAACAGCGACGGGTCCATAGCTGGTCAGAAGCTCGCGGACTTGCGGCTTCACGTAGTGCTCGACGTACCCACCGAAGTCTTTCGATGCCTCGTCATAGTCCCAGTCGTTGCCGTCACCGTCCGGATGGCGCCAGTCCTGCGTCTGGGAGTAGTAGAACCCCAGCCTAATGCCCTGGCGCTCACACTCGACGGCCAGCTCCTTGATTGGGTCGCGTCCGAACGCGGTTGCGTCGACGATATCGTAGTCCGTCACCTTGGAGTCGTACATGCAGAAGCCGTCGTGATGCTTCGAAGTAATCACGATGTACTTCTGGCCCGCATCCTTGGCGAGAGCCACCCACTCAGCGGCATCGAAACGGACCGGGTTGAATCGACGTGCCAGAGGCTCGTACTCCGCCACCGGTATCCGTGCGTGAAGCATGATCCACTCGCCAATGCCCGGCACTTTTCTGCCCCCCCATTGCCCCGCAGGGATGGCATACAATCCCCAGTGGATAAACAGGCCGAACTTGGCCGCACGCCACCAATCTAGGCGTGGATCCTGTCTGGCGCCTTCTCGCTGGTCCCTGGCGGTCCGAATAGCACCGGCTCTCATCGACATACTAACGTTCCTCCAGACGGTGTTGCACTGATGGCTGCACCCCGCGTTCGCGGCGCTTAACCCTGGCAGCGAATCCGTGCGGGGCCAACCCGCCCGTCGTGGTGATCTGATTCCCACTCGGAGGCACCGTTGGCTTCCGCTGGATGCAATGGTATCACTCACCCGCGCCGAGGTCAATCGGTCCCGCCAGTCAGTTCTCTTGACACGTGCACCGCCACTGCTAGAATCGCGCCATCCTAACAAGTGTCCGACACGAAGGAGCCCACGATTGAGCCAACCATACGACGACGTCATCCGACCGCACGGCGGGTTGCTTATCGACCGTGTGCTGCGCGGCTCGGTCAGAGAGGCCGTGCGGGAGCGCGCGGACAGGTTGCTCAAGGTTCCGCTCGATCCGATGGGCCTATCTGACCTGGAGCTGATCGCCACCGGCGCACTCAGCCCGTTGTCAGGCTTCATGAACCGTGCTGACTACGATCGCTGCGTCGAGGAGATGCGTCTGGCCAGCGGCCTGGTCTGGTCTGTGCCCGTTACACTTGCTCTCGACGAGGATCTCGCTGGCCGCATCTCAGAGGGTCAGGAGATTGCACTGTGCGAGGGCGATCAGATCCTGGCCGTTATGGATGTGACCGGCAAGTTCGCTAACGATCGGAAGGTCAAGGAACGGGAAGCCAAGTCAGTCTACCAGACGACGGAAGCAGCGCATCCCGGCGTGGCCCGCCTCTACCGCCGGGGAGAGGCGCACATCGGCGGCTCCATCTGGCTCGTGGAATGGCCTGGCGCAGCGAGGACGGAGTTTCCAGAGCTCCGGCACACCCCGGCTGAGACAAGACGCATGTTCGCGCGACGAGGGTGGAGATCGGTCGTTGGCTTCCAGACCCGCAACCCGATCCACCGGGCCCACGAGTACATCCAGAAAACGGCTCTGGAGATCGTAGACGGCCTATTCTTGCACCCCCTCGTCGGCGAGACCAAGAGAGGAGACATCCCTGCCGACGTGCGCATCGCCTCGTACCAGGCAATCTTGCGGGACTACTATCCGGCGGAGAGGGTGGTGCTGGGCGTGTTTCCCGCTGCGATGCGCTACGCCGGCCCGCGGGAGGCCATCTTCCACGCCATTGCTCGCAAGAACTACGGCTGCACGCACTTCATCGTGGGGCGCGATCACGCGGGCGTAGGCGAGTACTACGGGACATACGATGCCCAGAACATCTTCGACCAGTTCCCCGCAGAAGACATCGGCATCATACCGCTAAGATTCGAGCACGCCTTCTACTGCCGCAAGTGCAAGAGCGTGGTCTCGGCGAAGACGTGCCCCCACCAGCCCGAGGACCGTGTCTTCCTGAGCGGCACCCAGGTTCGTCAGATGCTTGAGCGGGGCGAGATGCTGCCCGAGGAATTCACCCGCCCGGAGGTCGCCCGCGTGCTGCTCGAGGGTGTGCAGCAGCACAAACAGGCGCAAGAATCTGCGAACCAGCGCACAGCGCCAGACCACTGAGGTGGACTATGCTTAGGCTCTTCCGGCGCCGCAGACCGCGCAAGGTGCTCGTCGTGGGCCTCGACTGCGCACCACCAGCGGCGCTATTTCGTTCCAGCCAGGAAGACCCCCTTGGCCTGAAGGATCAGCTGCCCAATTTGAGTCGCCTGATCGACGACGGCATCTACGGGCCGCTGTCTAGCTCCATTCCCTGCATAACCGTTCCCGCCTGGTCCTCGATGCTGGCCAGCAAGGACCCCGGTGTCCTCGGCTTCTATGGCTTCCGAAACCGCGCCGACTACTCCTACGACCGGATGACCATCGCTTCTGGCGCGGCCGTCCGTGAGCCGCGAGTTTGGGACGTGCTGAGCGATGCGGGCAAGGACTCGATCATCGTCGGCGTCCCGCAGACGTATCCGATTACCCCACTGAAGGGATGCCTGATCAGCAGCTTCCTCACACCAAGCATCGACAGGCAGTACACTTTCCCCAACAGTCTACGTCACGACATCGACCGGGTGCTGGACGGTCGCGTCTACGATGTGGACGTGCCCCAGTTTCGCACCGAGGACAAGGACCATCTGCTGCAGCAGATCCATGACATGACCGAGAAACGCTTCACCGTCATCAAGCATCTTCTGCAGCGCGAGCCGTGGGACTTCTTCATGTTCGTCGAAATCGGCCTCGATCGCATCCACCACGGTATGTGGAAATACTGGGACAGCGACCACCCCAAGCACGAACCCGGAAACCCCTACGTACGGGCGATCCCTGATTACTACCGCTACCTGGACCGTGAACTTGGCAACATACTGGGGATGCTCGACGACGACACGGTCGTCCTCGTCGTCTCCGACCATGGCGCCAAGGGCATGACGGGCGGGTTCGCAATCAACGAGTGGCTGAAGCGCGAGGGCCTCCTGGTGTTGAGGGAAGAGCCTCGGTACGAGGGGCTGGTACCCTTTGAGAAGGTCGAGGTGGATTGGGAGCGGACGACGGCATGGGGTTCCGGCGGATACTATGCCCGCGTCTTTCTGAACGTCGAGGGTCGTGAGCCTCGGGGAAAGGTCCCTCCGCGCGACTATGAGAAGGTGCGCGATGAGGTGAAGGGGATGATCGAGGCCCTGCCCGACCACCGGGGAGAGCCGATGGGATCCGTCGTCTTCAAGCCAGACGACATCTATCGCGAGGTCCGCAACATCGCCCCGGATCTTATGGTCTACCTGGGGAACCTGCGGTGGCGGTCTATCGGTTCTTTCGGCGTTCCTGGCATCTACACCTTCGAGAACGACACCGGGCCGGACGACGCCAATCACGACCAGAAAGGCGTCTTCGTCTTGTGGGATCCGCGCCGCAACTACGGTGGGCGGTACGAAGAAGACCTGCAACTGATGGACGTTGCGCCCACCGTTCTTGATCTGATGCGGGTCGGTGCCCCGCCCGGCCTGCAGGGGAAGATCGTCGCGCGGTAGATGACGGCGAGCGGGCGTCAGGCTTGCATCAGGACGAGCGGCGGGCAACCGCGGGCGCACGAGCAGAGTCGCTGGCCGAACATCTCGGACTCCTCTTCAACGAACTCTCCGGTGTGGTCATCCGTGGTCCACGCCACTATGGTCTCGTTCTGCGCTCTGCTGCAAGCCATAGCTGGCTCGCTGGCGCCGGATGCCGGCCCGCCGGCTTGACCCCCTCCTAGCCCTCGCACCGGCGTGGTATCCGTCGCCAACCAAGCACCTTGCCGGCGTCCCGCCCGGTGGGCAATGCTGTCTGCCAATATGGCAGGCCTTTCATCGGTCTTCGGCCCGCCAAGCCACTTGCGCTGAGGAGAATCCGTGGTAGAATCGATCTGAAATCGAGGAGGCACCATCTGGACCCCGAGACCGGTCTCGGGGTTTTTTGTGCGCTATAGGCGATTGCTCGCTATGGCGCGAGCGGCGGGAGATAGAATGAGTAGCAGAGAAGCACCGTTGGAGAAGGTTCGCATAATCGGCGTGTTTGCCCACGTTGACGCTGGTAA
>JAUVSX010000216.1 GCA_030596915.1 Chloroflexota bacterium
GGACGGAGTACGGAGGCGCGACCGGGACGGACAGCGCCCGGGGGGTGCTGGCCGAGAACCGGGCCTTCAGCGACGGCGTGGAGGCGGGGCGGAAACTGCACAACAGCCTTGAGGACGCCGTGGAGACGATGAGGCTGGCGGACCGGGTCTACGAAAGCGCGATCAACGGGCGCGGGAGGTAGGGCGCGGCATGGCACATCTGGTCAGGATTGCATCGGTTCAATTCAGCACCAAAGCGGAGCGCGGCCAGGACGATGCTCGAGCGATAGTGTTGTCCGAGACTGCCGGCCGACTGGCAGAGCTCCGCGGCCACGACCTCGATCTCGTCGCCTTCTCTGAGGGTGTCTCTTCATTCGGCCAAACCGTGGATGACGCCGAGCGAATCGACAGTCCTGGTCCCTTCCTCAGCCAGTACATGGACTTCGCGGCTGCCGAGCGCTGCCACGTGGCCGGTTCCGTCAAGCTGGCGGACCGCGGGGACGTGTACAACTCCATCGCATTTGTCGATCCCACGGGATCTATCCTGGGCGCGTATCACAAGGTCAATCTGACAATCAGCGAGATCGAGACGGGCCTCACGTCCGGCAGCGAGGCAGCCGTATTCGACACGGCCATCGGTAGACTGGGTGGCGCCATTTGCTTCGACCTCAACTTCGAACCAATTCGCACGGCGTGCCGAGCCCTTAGGCCAGACATCGTCATCTTTGCCAGTATGTATCACGGTGGGCTTATGCAGGAGCTGTGGGCCTATGAATGCCGGGCTTTCTTCGTATCGGCTTTGCCGTTCATGGGCGGCGGAATCATCGATCCTTTCGGGCGGCCGGTCGCGCTGACAGATTGCTACAGCTCCATTGCTATGGCAACCGTGAACCTGGACCGGGTAATGGTCCATCTTGATTGCAACCGCGACAGGTTCGCGGACATCGCAAGGAAGTACCTGGATGAGGTGAGCATCGACATCCCTCCCAACGTGGGCTCTGCCCTCATTACGAGCCACACGGACCGAAGGACCGCGCGCGACGTCGTGCAAGAGTTCGGGATCGAGCTCTTGGACGACTACTTCGACAGATCGATCGAAGCGAACCGACACAACCGCCCGGCGAATGCGTAGGCGACCCGCTCCAATGGGACGTGCCCGGGCTTCTTGATATAAACGCCTTTCCGGTGTATCATACCTTCCCGATGACTGGTATCATCAAGATTGCTCCATCCATACTCTCGGCCGACTACGCTCGCCTCGCCGAGGCAGTAGAAGAGGCCGAGGCAGCGGGCGCAGACTACATCCACGTTGATGTCATGGATGGTCATTTCGTGCCGAACATCACAGTCGGGCCCGCGGTTGTGCGCGCGCTGAGGCGCGTGACCGAGCTTCCGTTGGACGTGCACCTGATGATTAGCGAGCCTGCACGCTACTTGCCTGCCTTTGCTGAGGCTGGCGCCGACATACTCACGGTCCACGTCGAGGCGGCGCGGCATCTGCACAGGGCATTGCAGCAGATCCGGGAGCTGGGTGTGCGGCCCGGCGTGACGTTGAACCCTGCCACGCCCGCGATGAGCATCAGCGAGGTCGTGAACGATGTGGACATAGTGCTGGTGATGACCGTCAATCCGGGCTTCGGAGGGCAGCCCTTCATCGAGAATACGGTGCGCAAGATCGCGCAGGTCAGGGACATGCTGGACTGCAGTGGCAGCGCGGCGGAGCTGGAGGTGGACGGCGGGATTAGCCCTGAGACAGCAGGTCGGGTCGCGGCTGCCGGTGCAACGGTTCTGGTGGCGGGACACGCGATCTTCGGGAGCGCTGAAGGTGTGGCGGCCTCGGTTAAGAGGATCCGCGACACCGCCACTGCGGCGGCGAGGCAACCGGCCGGGCGCACGAAACTAGCCCCCCGCTGAACGGGGGCTAGAGTGATGCCTGGAACGCTTGCCCAGAAGGGCCAGGCGGCGAGATCGCTAAGGAGACTTGTGCAGAGTACGCAGGCACCGGGTGCAGATATGTATCCTGCGCTTCCGCCCGTCTATGTCCACACTGCGATGCTGCACATTGGGCCTGAACTGCCGATTGGTTGCCCGTTTGGAGTGACTTACGTTGTGACCGAATTGGGGACTCTTGCCGCAGACTTCACATTTTGCCATTGTAGGTCCTCACTACTTGTCCGAACGCAGGATATGATACCACAGTGCCACGGTTTCGGCAACTTAAGACGCGACGCGAGGAGGTGGGATGTCGGAAGGCACGCATCACGGGCGTATTGAGGTCTCGCCCTCGGCCGTTGCCAGCATAGCGTATGACGCACTACTGAGCTGCTATGGAGTTGTCGGCACAGCCTCCAAGGACCTGGCAGCGGGGATCGCGACAAGGCTCACCCACGATCGAAAGCCAGGCGTTGCGGTGCACGTGGAGGACGGGCAGATCACCATCGACGTCTACGTCATAGTCGAATACGGCACGCGTATCGCTGCGGTGGCGCGCAGTGTTATGGATGTCGTGCAGTTCAGAGTTGAGAGTGCGTTAGGAATGGAAGTGCGCGCTGTCAACGTGCACATTGAGGGACTCCGCATCAGCAATGTGGACTGAGGAGAGGGCATAGATTGGCAGAATCCCGCTCTATATCAGGGGAGGCACGCGCTCCCATCCGGTCTCTCGACGGGCAGGATCTGAGGCAGCTGACCAAGGCGGCGCTGGCTTGGCTGGTGCAGCACCAGGCATTCATCAACTCGTTGAATGTCTATCCTGTGTCGGACGGCGACACTGGCACGAACATGGTGCTGACGATGCGGTCCGCCTGGGCCGAGATCGAGAACACGCCTGAGACGAACATAGGCCTGGTCGCCCACCAACTCGCTCACGGCGCGTTGATGGGCGCGCGGGGGAACTCTGGCGTGATCCTCTCGCAGATATGGCGTGGGTTCGCACGCGCCCTGGACAATCTCGAGGTCTGCCGTGCACCGGATCTGGTGCACGCCTGCGAGGAGGCGTCGGCAACCGCCTACAAGGGCGTGGTGAAGCCCGTGGAGGGCACCATACTGACCGTTGCCCGGGCCATTGCTGACGATGCTGCGCGGACGGCGCGCGGCACGGACGACCTGCTTACCATTCTTGAGCACCTGGTGTTCGCGGCCCACGAGACGGTCTTGCTGACACCATCAATGCTGCCTGTCCTGAAGGAGGCCGGCGTTGTGGATGCAGGCGGGCAGGGGCTCCTCGTGATATTCGAGGGCATGTTGCGCTACGTGCGGGGGGAATCGGTTGAGCAGGATGTCGAAGTAGGGGCCGCAGCGGAACTGGTCAGCGCCGGTGCGATTGCGGTCGAGGTAGGATACGGATATGACGTCCAGTTCCTGATGGTAGGGGAGGGTCTCGACGTGGACGAGGTCCGTCAGCGAATCGCAACGATGGGGGATTCCACCCTCGTGGTCGGCGATCCCGCGACGATCAAGGTTCACGTACACGTGCCCGATCCGGGGATTCCCATAAGCTATGGTGCGAGCCTGGGTTCGCTGCGCGACGTGGTTGTGGAGGACATGCAGGCCCAATACCGCGACTTCGTCGCCGGGCAGGATGCGGTACCTACGGACACGGCTGCTGCGCCTCCGGGCACAGCGGTTGTGGCTGTTGTGTTGGGCGATGGCCTGGCTCGGGTCTTCGAGAGCCTGGGTGTATCGGCGGTCGTGCTAGGTGGGCAGACGATGAATCCCAGTACCAAAGACCTGCTCGACGCTATCGAGAGCCTACCGTCAGATGAGGTCGTCCTGCTGCCCAACAACAAGAACGTCATTCTTGCGGCCCAACAGGCCTGCGCGATGTCCAACAAGGCAGTATTCGTTGTCCCCTCCCGCAGCATCCCTCAGGGCGTGTCAGCACTCCTGGCGCTCAATCTGCAGGCCGATCTGGAGGACAACGTGGCTGCGATGACTGCGGCCCTGGGGGAAGTCGAAACTGGAGAGATCACCACGGCAACGCGGTCCGTTCGCCTGAACTCAGTTGAGGTAAGGGCAGGTCAGACTATCGGCTTGCACAACGGCGAGTTGCGCGTCGCGGGAGCGTCAGTGGAGGAAGTCACGCTCGAACTCCTGCACGAGATGCATCCAGAGGATCGCGAGATAATAACGATGTACTACGGCAACAGTATCAGCGAGGGCACTGCGGCCGCCTTTGGTGATCGTGTGCAACAGCGGTGGCCGGCGCAAGAAGTCGAGGTCATCGCTGGAGGGCAGGAACACTATCACTATGTCCTATCCGTGGAATAGTCTGGACCTCGGGCGCGTCGGGAGAGAACGTCAATGGTTCGAATCGTAACCGATAGCGCAGCAGCCATCGATCCCAGCACGGCCAGGCGACTCGATATCACCGTTGTGCCCCTGATCATCCGTATCGACGGCCAGGACTACCGCGACGGAGTAGAGGTTGGCGCCGAGGAGCTGCTACTGAAGATGCGGCGCGAGCGAGCACGCCCCCAAATCGTGGGGCCCACCGCGGCCGATTTCAATGAAGTATACAGCCAGCTCACGCGTGAGACTGATGAGATAATCTCGCTTCACTCCTCAGCCAATCTTAGCGGGGCGCGGCGCGAAGCGCAGGCCGCATCGGGCGCATTCTTGGGCCGCTGTGACATCGTCGTGATGGACGCAGAGACGCTCTCGCTGGGACTGGACCTCCTGGTACAGGAGGCTGCTGAGTTGGCCCGTTCAGCTGTTCCGTTGAGCGACATTGTGCGCCACATCCGGGGCATGCTTCGACACGTCTACATCGTGCTCGTCACTGAGACGCTGGACTACCTGGAGCACAGCGGGCGCATAAGCCCCACTCAGGCGATCCTCGGCACTATGCTCGGCATCAAGCCATTCCTTGCGCTCGAAGAGGGTGAGATCATCCCGATGGAGAAGGTTCGAGAGCAGGATCGCGCGACTGACAAGCTGATTGAGTTCGCCAGCGAATTCGCCAGCATCGAGCGCATCGCGATTCTACAGTCCACCCCGTATGCCACCGACGAGACAGGGGCTCTTCGGGACCGACTCAAGGTAATCGCGCCCGGGCACGAGTACCCCATACTCCTCTACGGTCCGCTCCTGGCGTCGCACATAGGGCCGGACGCCACGGGGCTCGTCGTCTACGAGGGGATGGACAAAGAGGAGCTCTTGTAGTGGGTGGCGTGCGCATTGTGACGGACAGCACCTCGGACGTGCCGGCGGAGGTAGCGTCTGAGCTTGACATCACAATCGTGCCTGCTTACGTCCAGCTAGGGAACGAGAGCTATCGAGACAGGGTTGAGTTGAGTCGTGAGTCCTTCTATCAGCAATTACCCGATATGCAGGACGCGCCAACGACCGCTGTCCCGCCAATCGACGATTTCGCCACGGCGTACCGTCGGTGCGCGCACGAGGCGGACGAAGTGGTCGCCATCCTGGTCTCGGGCACGCTGAGTGGCATGTGCAGCGCCGCGCGCGTGGCCGCGCGCCAGGTTCCCGAGCTCAAGGTGCACGTTGTCGACTCTGGTCAGCTCTCGATGGGTCTCGGCTGGATGGTGATCGCGGCAGCAGAGGCAGCGGCCCTGCACCGCGGGACTGGGGAGATACTGGCGGCGGCCCAGGCAGTGGGACGGCGTCTTGGCTTGTTCGCGATGCTTGACACACTTGATCACTTGCGCCGCAGCGGGCGCGTCAGTTGGGCACGCGCGGAGGCCTCGCGGATCCTCCGCATCAAGCCCATCGTGCGGGTGGCCGAGGGCGAGGTGGCCGTCCTGGCACGGACCCGAACACGCCGGCGTGCGATGGACCACATGGTGGAGCGCGCGGCGGCAATGGGTCCCCTAGAGCGGCTTGCGGTCCTCCACACGCTGGCTCCCGAAGTCGACGAGTTCCGACAGCGCCTGGCAGGACTGTGCGACGCCA
>JAUVSX010000378.1 GCA_030596915.1 Chloroflexota bacterium
GCCGCCAGGTGGTCGGCATCGCGCAAGAAGGAGTCATAATAGTACGACTTCGTGCTCACCGGAAGCAATCCGAGCCACGAGTACTCGTCCACGAGCCAGTGGGGGTTGTTGCCAATATCGGCAACGAAGGTCTTGCGCCCAAACATCTGCAGCAGTCCCAGGGGGTCTTGGAAGAGCTCCTGAACCACGAGGGCATCGGCGGCAAGTTTCGGAAGAACGGCCTGGGTAACGTTCGGGCCCCGCCGGCTGAGGACCAGGTCGAACGTGTTGTCGGGCAACTGCGCCACGTCGTCCGCTTCGGCGACATTGCCGAGAACGAGAGTCGCGTTGTCGATACCGAGGCTCGCCACGCGAGCCCGTGCCGCAGCGAGTAGGTCCTCCTCAAGATCGAGGCCCCAGATCGATGCCACGTGGGGGGCGAGCCGGCACAGTGTGAACCCCGCCCCGCAGCCCAGGTCGAGCACGCGACTGCAGGGGCCGGCCAGCAGATCGAGCAGGCGATCGACCTCGGCAGCCGGACCGTCACCGTACGTCTCTACAAGGACAGGGTCGACGTCGGTGACGTAGCTAGCGTACGAGCCATATCGTCTCGCCAAAGCCTCGTCGAGTTCGACGGGCGCGCTTACTGCGGTAGCCGTGAGATCTATCGGCAAGTTGATTCAGTTCAGCAGCCGGAAGCTGCTCCCAATCTGGTCGAGCAGATCCTGGTAGTTGCCAGCGAACTCGAGTGGAGGACTCAGGCTGACCACCCAGAGCTTTCCGCCAACTGGGATAATGAGTTGCGTGAAGGACACAGGGAGCGGCTCCCCGGTCGTGCCCGAAATGTCTGCGACATACCGAATCACCTCCGCCTCAAGGCCGTCGAGATCAATCCGCTCGTTGGTGATGGGCGCGTCGGGTAGAGCGATCGGTTCAAGCTGCCCAAGCGCGAGGGGCACGACTATGTCGAGAGGAAGGGAGAAGCCCGTGTCCATCTGCAAGACTGTCACGGATGCGGGCATACCTAGCTCGAGCGCCTCTGGATCGAGGTCCAGGGCGAAGAACTTCATGCCTTCTACAACCATATCGGCCATCGCCTGGTCGCCCAGAATACCTCCCATCTGCGGACCCTGTTCGCCCATGGCGTCCAGCATTTCTGCGAGTTCCTCGGCGCCAAGGTCAATCGGCGCCCACCCAGGGGGAAGCGCGATGGAGAACCCGTCGTCGGGCAGCTCGTAGAGCACCCATCCGCTGTCCAAGGTCGAGGTCAGTACGCGGAAGTCAAGGGGCGGGAGGATTGATGTCGCGTCACCAGACTCTGCCGGTTCACGTGTCGGTGTGGGCGTGTCTGTGGGCGTCGGGGTGAGGGTGGCAGTTGGTTCCGGGGTGTCCGTGGGGACGGGAGTCTGTGTCGGGGTTGGTTCCTGCCTGAATGCGGCAGTTGGGGTCGGTGATGCTGCTGTGTCGCTCCGGCAGGCCGGCACTAGAGATGCGCCAAGGCAAAGAACAACGACGGCAAGCGAGAGTCTGCGATGTCTCAAGGACGAACTCCTTCCCGCAGTCGATCCCACGACCGGGGCGCCGAGGAGTGTACCGCAGGGCCAATAGACCAGCAAGGCATCGCGGCCTACGACATCGCCTCATCGATCAGGCGCGCGATGCGCACTGCAACCTCGCCGGGACCGGGGCCGTCCTCGATATCCCACCAAGCGGACAGGATTGCCTGCGCGAAGCCCCATGCGAGCAGGCGCTCGCGGTGGATGCCGAGCTCCTCAGAGAGGATGCCAACGCGTCGCCTGATGACGTCGCTAGGCCGTGGGGCCTCGAGCAGGCTTTCCACCATATTGCGAAGCAGCGCGCCAACTTCGTAGGCTGGCTCGCCGACAACGCCCTTGGGATCGATGGCGAGCCAGGGCTCACGCTCGGCGGACAGGATGTTCCAGTGGTGGAGATCGCCGTGGAGCAGAACCGGCTCCGCCATCGATGTCAGCCGCTCGGAAAACAGGCTCTCGGCTTTCGCGGTGAGGCCCGGGGGGATTGGGCCGGTAGTCCCGCCGAAGCGGTCGCGCAATCTTGCGAAGCCGCGGCCCCAGCGTTCGACAGTCGGGAAGGGATGGTCAGAGCTAATCGGGCGCCACAAGCGGCGCATCACGCGGGCGGCGATGCGGGTGGCGTGCTCGTCATCGGCGACCATGGCGAGGGTCGTGCCAGGCCTGGCACGCTCAAGGAGCATCGCGCCCGACACCTGGTCCGCCTTCAGAAGCCGGACGCATCCCCGTCCGTCGAAGCGCACGAGCGCCTTGACCTCGGTCCAGAGCTCGGGATTGCGATCCGCGCCGGGGACCCCGATCTTCAATACCGCGTCCGTGCCATCGGCGAGCAGGACGGGTGCGATGTAGTTGTAGGTGAGACCGTCGAACGGAGGGAGCGCGATGAGAGACCAACGCGCCTCGCACGCGGCGATTGTCGCGGGGAGCCGATCGAGCCAGGCGGCGCCGGCACCCCCGTACAGCGCCGTGACCGTTACGGCCAGGCGGCCAGGGGTGCACATCATTGCATGACGGCGTCGCGCTGAGCTGCGCTCACGATCTGCACGACTACTCGCCGCTCCGTGAGGCCGGTTTCGCTCCAGCGGGCGGGCATGAGCGCAAGCGGGCCATCTCTGGCTTGGCGCTGGCAACCAGTCGAGATCGCCACGCGGTGGCTGGGCTGATGCAAGCCAAGGCGGCCGTCACCTGGGAGGGCGGTCTCTGTTGTGATACCGCAATCGTCGTCAGATGGTGCGTCGTAGCGCACGTCGTGACCCTCAAGCTGCTTGTCATTTCGCTCGTACGATGCTCTTGGGTGCCCCTGACGGCGCAGTTGAGGGGCAGCTTCAGGCATGCGCGGTAGCCGTTGGCCAGCCGCTATGCACCTGCGTTCACGCCGATACCCAGGCGAAGGGCCTCGACCTTGAGGACGTTGTCAGGCGATACATTGGCGATATTGACCTCGGCACCGAAGCGGCCAAGCAGCCACCGTGTTATCCTATGGATGTCGCTCATCGTGATCCCCTCAATCCAGGGACCCGGCAGCTCGAATATGACGTTCTCGATTCCACACCGCTCAGCTATCCGTTCCAATTCCTCCTCACGAACGTCGCCGGCGAAGAAGTCAGCCGCTTCGAGAAAGACCTTTTCGGCTCCCGCACTCAGGCAACGTGACGCGTCCTCAGCCAGGTCATACTTCGCGTCCAAGCCTTCTTTCTTGCCCACTTCGCCCAGGACCCGAAGGCCGTACGCTTGACGGGCTCTCCTTATCAGTTCGCTCTTAGAGTCTAGATCAATCGCGAGAAGATTGTCGGAGACCTCTATGCACGGAAATCCGGCCTTGACACATGCCTGCATGTACTCATCGGTTATGCAATGAACAACAGAGTACTCCAGGAATTGCCCCCCAGGAAACGTTAGGATGTCATTGGCGGCATAGAGTTGTATCTTGCGTGAGAGAGTCCCGGCGTCGAGCAGGGCGGATATCCCCACTGCAATCTTGGCGAGGTCGACAAATGGGTTCCCGACCGAGAGGAAATCCTGCTGCTCCCCACAGGGCATACCCCAGTCAGCGATCATCGTAAGGCCATTGTCCCGTGGTTTGGCTGATCGCTCCGCAACCACAAGGCCTGCAAGAGGATTGTCGTTCATTCCTTCCCTCCTGGAGAACTACAGAGTATCCGGAATCCAGCTTCGCCTCTGCTTCGGCGTCCTGGGTGCAATCTGCCTGACCTGCTCCGTCGGGCTTCGCGCGGTGGCTACGTCTAGCTTCCCGTGAGCCCACAGCTACCGGGAAGCCAGTGCCAGCGCCGGCTCTGTTTCGCTGAGGCTGGCCTTCTCGTGCGCAAGCCAGGCCCGGACGAGACCCGCTGCCACAATGCAGCTCTCGGTGCCCTTGCGCTCGCAGCGCGACACCGGCGCGCTTAGCGTTTCGCGCCGTGAGTGTCCAAGAACCACCGAGGAACAAGCTCCGGCACGCGGTCACAGCACGCGCCCTGCCCGGGCATATCAGCTCTCCCCGCCCTCCTGGCGTGCCGTTGTGCTGCTCGCGCGGCGCCACGCTTCGTGGTCCTCGCCCGC
>JAUVSX010000166.1 GCA_030596915.1 Chloroflexota bacterium
ACTCGCCATGAACCCAGACGTTGACCCTGAGCTGCTACAGGTGGGGCAGGTCCTGCTCATCCCGCCGGTCGCTGGGGCCTCCGGGTCCGGGGCACTCGGCCTATCTGACGATCCTGATGCGACTCGTGCCGACTTCGTGGTCCACGTGGTGCGCCCAGGTGAGGCGCTGCTATCGATCGCCGAGGAATACGGCGTGTCTGTACAGAGCATCCGCCAGGCAAACGACCTGGGGCCCTACGAGGACACGATCAAAGTCAACCAGTCACTCGTCATTCCACTGTCAGCTCCGTCACCAACGCCTACTCCAACCGCCAACCCGAACTCAACGCCGACGGCCCGTCCGCCGTACGTGGCTCCCCCGCTTCTTAGCCCCATCGACGGTGAGGTCCTGGAAGGAATGAAGCAGCCCGTCGTGCTCCAGTGGGCCTCGGTAGGCATCCTGCGTGACGACGAATGGTATGCCGCGACACTGTTGCAGCCAGCGGGAGGCACCGTCTCGGCGACTCACTACACGCGGGTGACATCGTGGCGGCTGGCTGATGACCTGCTTATCTCCGCGAACGCGGATGGACGGGAGTTCATTTGGTGGGTGCAGGTAGTCAAGGAGCGGCACGCTGACGGTGGTCAGGTAGTCTATGTCGAAGCAGGTGCCCCCAGCGAGCCACGACGCTTCATCTGGCTAGGTCCGACGCCCACGCCAAGCCCCACGCCCGCATCGAGTCCCGGAGGCCAATGACAACGACTCGGGAGCGGGCGCGACCGTCAATCGCGCGGGAGCGCCGGTGGTGCCTCGCGCCGCCCGGGTAGCGAAGTGCGAAGCCGTGGCAGCTACCAGGTCTCAGGCACATCTTGCAGGTAGCCGACAATGTCGGCCGCTGCCCGTCGGCCCGCTCCCATCGCGCTGACGACTGTCGCCGCACCAGTCACCACGTCGCCGCCGGCCCACACGCCCCTGACAGTCGTGCGTCCTGTCTGCTCGTCAGCGACCACAGTGCCCCATTTCGTTCGTTCGAGACCGGGGGACCCCAGGAAGACGAGGGGATTGGGGCTAGTCCCGAGCGCGAAGATGACCGTGTCCACGTCGATCTCGAACTCTGAGCCCTGGACCGGGACCGGACGTCGCCTGCCGGAGGAATCTGGCTCTCCCAAGACCATTCTGATGCACCGCATTCCAGCGACGCCGAGGGACGCGTCGCCGAGGATCTCAACTGGACTGGTCAGGAAGTCGAAAATGACGCCCTCCTGCTCGGCGTGGTGCACTTCCTCCGCGCGTGCCGGCACCTCGACGCGGGACCGGCGGTACACTACGTGCACCTCGTCGCCGCTCTCGCTCGCCGACAGGCTGCGGAGCCGCTGCAAGCGAAGGCTGCAGCGGGCGGCATCCATTGCCACGTTTCCCGCCCCGACCACGGCGACCCTGCGTCCTACTCTGACCGGCGTGTCGTATTCCGGGAAGCGGTAGGCCTTCATCAGGTTGACGCGAGTCAGAAACTCATTCGCTGACATCACGCCGTTCAGATTGATACCAGGTATGCGCAGGAAGGATGGGAGTCCGGCTCCGGTGCCCAGGAACACGGCGTCATATTCCTCGATCAACTCCTGTGTCGTCAAGATGCGCCCGATAACGTGGTCAACTCGCACCTCGATCCCGAGGCACTCCGCCGCGTAGTCGATCTCGCCGCGGACGACGCTCTTCGGGAGGCGGAACTCGGGGATCCCGTAGACCAGAACGCCGCCGGCGCTGTGGAGAGACTCGAACAGGACAACACGGTGCCCCTGCCGCGCAACGTCTACAGCGCAGGCCAGGCCAGCTGGGCCCGAGCCCACGACAGCCACCTGCTTCCCAGTAGCCGGAGCGCGCTGGAGGGGGCAAGTCCGGCGGGCGAGCTCGTAGTCACCCACGTACCTTTCGAGCCGCCCGATCGCAACGGGCTCGCCCTTCCTCGCGAGAACGCACGTTTGCTCGCACTGAACCTCCTGAGGACATACCCTGCCACAGACTGCAGCCAGACTATTGTTGACCTTCATCGCCCGCACAGCTCCCAGCATATCGCCGTCGCGCAGGGCGGACAGGAACTCAGGAATCAGAACCCCAACGGGGCAGCCCTCGACACAGTGTGGACGCGCGCACTGGATGCACCGGTCGGCCTCCCTCTTGGCAAGCTCCTCGGTAAAGCCAAGGGCGACCTCATCGAAGTTGGCGCTGCGGACCTGGGGATCCTGCTCGGGCATCCCCTGGCGCGGGATGCTCATACGTTGGCGCTGGGTAAGGCCCGGCATCACCCGCCCTCCGCTGCTGCGTGTTGCAGACGGCATATGTGCTCCCAGCGCCGGATCGCCGCCCGCTCTTCCTCCTGGTAGAAACGCTGGCGAGCAAGGAGGATGTCCCAGTCGACCTTGTGCCCATCGAACTCCGGACCATCCACACAGACGAACTGGGCCCCTTCCTCCAGCACGACGCGACAACCGCCGCACATGCCGGTCCCATCGATCATAATGGTGTTGAGGCTCACGATCGTGGCCACGCCGTATGGCTCGGTCGTGAGTGAGACGAACTTCATCATAATCGCGGGTCCGATCGCCCAGATGCGCGCGATTTCGTGGCGTCGTTGCTCAAGAATCTCCTTGAGCGGGCCGGTGACCAGAGACTTGCGCCCGTATGAGCCGTCGTCGGTGCATACGATTAGCTCATCACTCACGTCGCGCATCCTGTCTTCCCAGAACAGTAGTTCTCTGTTCCGGGCACCAATGATCGATATCACAGCGTTGCCGGCATCTCTCAAGGCGCGGGCAATGGGGTAGACGGGTGCGATGCCCACGCCACCACCGACGCAAACTACCGTGCCGAAACACGCGATCTCAGTGGGATGGCCGAGAGGTCCGGTGAAGGTGGCAAAAGCCTCGCCCTGCTGCATCCTGCCCATCTGTAGCGTAGACTTGCCCGCTTCCTGCAGTATGATCGTGATCGTGCCGGCCTCGGCATCGAAGTCGGCTATGGTCAGTGGAATTCTCTCTCCGTATTCGTCGGTTCTGACGATGACGAACTGTCCCGGCTGTGCCTTTCGTGCCACTGCGGGGGCGCTCACCACCATGAGTTTGACGGCGTCGCTGAGCGTTTCCTTGCGCAGAATCTCGTACACTGCCTGCCTCCGATGAGTGCCTCTGTAGTTGTGTGGCGCCAAGGATACTGCGAGTGCCGTCTCTCGTCAAGTCATTCTGACGCCGTTGTGCTGGGCAGATCGACCCCGGCGCCATGAACGGAGCCTAGCGAGGTCGTCCAAGAACCGCACCTTGACCTGCGTCAAGTGCAGCGGCTAATGGACGATTGCCGAACTATCTGCCTGGGGCTGAAGAGCGTCCCGCGGAGGGTTTGGGAGGACGCTCGCGCGGTGAAGACCACAGGAGGCCGCCGCGTGGGCGCGGGGTCGGACGCTGGCTGCGGCGGTTCGCTAGTAGGCTCCGTTCGCCAGCAATACCTGAGGGATCGTGCGCAGAAGTATCTTGAGATCCAGCCAGAGGGACCAGTTCTCAACGTAGTGGATGTCAAGGAGCACCTGCTCGTCGAAGCTCAGAAGGCTTCGACCGCTGACCTGCCACAGGCCAGTGAGGCCTGGTCGAACCTCGAGACGCTGCATATGCCAGTCCTGATATCGACTGACCTCCGAAGGGATAGGGGGACGCGGACCCACGAGGCTCATCTCACCCCGGAGCACATTCCGAAGCTGCGGCAACTCATCGAGGCTGTGGCGCCGCAGAATACGTCCGACCCGCGTGATTCGTGGATCGTCGCGTATCTTGAAGATCGGGCCATCGACCTCGTTCATCTCGCGCAGATCATCCAGCTCGTCCTCGGAGCCGGCGCGCATCGAGCGGAACTTGAGCATCTGGAATTCCTCGCCGCCGATGCCCACTCTCGTTTGTCGAAAGAGAGCCGGACCGGGCGAGTCGCAGCGGATTGCCACCGCGATGAAGGCAAGGAAAGGCGCGCCCAGGGTCAACCCGAGCGCCGCCCCTGCGACGTCCAACGCCCGCTTCACGAGGACGGCTCCCCGACTGACGCCCATCTCGCGGACACTGATGAGTGGCACGCCGCCCAGATCATCGATGTCGACCTGGGTGAGACTCATTTGGAACAAATCGGGAACGATGCGGGCCCTCACGTGGCGGCGCTGGCACTCCCGGACGATGGCCATGATCTTGCGATGCACCATCCAGGGCAGCGTGATGATGACCTCGTCGGCGGCTTCCTCTTCGATCAGCCGGGGCAGGTTGTCGATAGACCCCAGCGCTCTGAAGCGCCCGATGTCTGTTCGGCCTTTCTCTGGATGGTCGTCGACGAAGCCGATGATCTGGTACCCGAGTTCCGGGCGGGCGACGATGGTACGCATCACCGTGCGCCCAATCTCACCGGCACCCACGATGATGACCCGGTCCGAGCCGATCCCGCGCGCGTGGAGATGTCCGATCACCTGCGTGTTGATCAGCCGGGACACGGCGAGCAATAACATAGCAATCACGCCCGCCTCGATCAGTAGAAGGCGCGAGTACTGCAGGGGCTGGAGCACGAACGTCGCTGCGAGCACCAGGACCACAGACTTTGCAGCCGCGTTGATTATCCGATACACGTGGTCAAGCCACGTTCGTCCCCGCCACTCCCTGTACACCCGGGCGACCCAGAAGTCGAGCAGCATAAGCACCGTGAAGATCGGTCCAAACGGCAAATAGGCGGACAATGAGTGGTAGTAGCTGATGTCCCTGAACCACTGGAACTCATACCGCAACCAGTAGGCGAGCACAATGCTGGCGTTGATCAGCACTATGTCGGAAACGATGATCCACCAAGGGGCGCGACGGTGGGATCTCACGATGAGTTCCTCTGGGCTGCGGCGTGTCGATACACTTGCGCTGTCTCCGCTGCCGTGACAGTCCACTTGAACCGATTGGCGTGAGCGAGCCCCCTTGCGCGCAGCTCGTGTCGCAGCGACGTATCCGTTAGCAGAGTCTCCAGGCCTTGCGCCATCTCGTCCACATCCAGAGGATCGACCGCGAGTGCCGCGTCACCTGAAGCCTCGGGGAGCGAAGATGAGTTGGATGTCAGCACGGCCGTACCACAGGCCAGTGCCTCGACCACGGGAAACCCGAAGCCCTCGTAAAGCGAAGGATAGGCTAACACGGTGGCTGCGTTGTAGAGAAGCGGCAGCTCCTCATCAGGGACGTAGCCGGCAATAATGACCTCATCAGCAAGATCCAGTTCGGCGACCTTCTCGTGCAAATCGCGGGAGCCCCAGCCCATACCTCCCGCAAACACGAGCCGGAAGCCCTGCCCACGGACCTGGCCGTAGGCATCGAGGAGTCGTTCAAGGTTCTTTCGCGGTTCAAGGGTGCCCACGTAGAGGACGAACTGCGACGGCAAGTTGTGGGCGAGGCGATAGGCCTCAACCTGCGCGCGCGGCAACGGACGGAAGCAATCGTCTACTCCGTGGTACACCACGTCAATGCGGGCGGCCGGCACGCCGAGCAGATCCTCCGTCTCTCGAGCTGTGTGCTTGGATACCGCGATCACGCGCTGTGCGCGTCTGGCAGACAGCCGGGTGAGGAGGTTGAGGTACATTCGGCTCCCGGGTCGAAGTAGGGTCGGGTGGCGCACAAAACTCAGGTCGTGGACGGTAACGACGAGTGGACAGGGCGCCGCCAGCGGGCCTACGTTGACGGGACCGTGTACTAGCTGGGCACCTATTCGCCGGAGCACGGTAGGCTGGACCAACCGCTCCCACGTGACGCGCACCGGCACGCGGTCCGTGTGCCAGCGGGATCGCACGACTGAGTAGTTCCCGGCGGGCACGCTCCCTGCTCTTCCCGCCAGAACAGTGAGCCGAATTCCGTTGCCGATCTCCCCCAGGCCGCGAACGAGGTCGTGGATGTATCGGTGCACGCCCGCTCTGCGGAAACCCGCCTGCCCCGACAAGAGGTGCGAATTGAGCGCGACGTGAAGCCCGTCCATAGATCGAGATTCCACCTTGGGAGGATTATAGCACGCGGGCTGCCGACAGACCATCGGAGAGGCGACAGCCGGGCGATCCGCATGGTCCCCCAATGGTACCTTGCATTGAGCGGAGCAGCTTGACGGCACGCCTACGCCTTCCCTACAGTGGCGCGCGAACCTCGCGGACCAGGGTAGGGCGGGGCGATCTGCAGCCTGGAGGGGTTGGCCAGAGCGGCTCCTGGTTTTCGCCTGAGCCGCCAGCCCCCTGTCGCGGCGCAGGGCTTGACGGATGGGACACGCGCTAGTAGAATCGCTAGCCGTGGGCGCAGCGCCGGTCGTTACTCTGACGACTGACTTCGGGACCGCGGACGGGTACGTCGCGGCAATGAAGGGCGTCATATTGAGCATGGCCCCTGAGGCTCATCTGATCGATGTGTCCCACCTGGTACCACCCCACGATGTGCACCACGGGGCGTTCGTCGTACATACCATGTACCGATTCTTCCCAGAGGGGTCCATTCACGTGGCGGTTGTGGACCCAGGCGTTGGCGGTCAACGGCGCGGGATCGCGATTGTGAACTCCAGCGGATACTTCGTGGGACCCGACAATGGGCTGTTCAGCTATGTGCTGGCCTCGGAGCCGCCCGTCGTCGTAGTTGAGTTGTCCTCGGTGACAACGCTGGGCCACCCCGTAAGCCACACCTTCCACGGCCGCGATGTCTTCGCGCCGGCTGCCGCGCGCCTCGCCGCCGGTGTGCCGGTTGCCCAACTGGGGTCGAGCATACGGGACCCGCTGGTCTTCGTACCAAACCTCAAAGTCAGCGGGAAAGGAGTCGACGGCGAGGTACTTCACGTCGACCGTTTCGGAAACCTTGTGACAAGCATCGGG
>JAUVSX010000234.1 GCA_030596915.1 Chloroflexota bacterium
CCGCCAGTTCGGCGCAGTGCTGGCTCTCCTCAGGCAGGCCGTCGAGGGCCGCGATCAGGTCCTCCGGCAGGATCGCGCCCGCCTCGTCCATCGACATGCCCTGAACCATCGTCGTCAGGATACTGCCACAGGCGAGCGTCGGCCCGCAGCCGTCGGTCATGAACGTTGCCTGGCGGATGATGGTTCCATCCAACCGGAGGAATACCTCCATCGTGTCGCCGCACCAGCCGTGGACGAGCCCCCTGGCGTCAGCGTCGGGCATGCGCCCCACATTGCTTGGCTCGTACGCCTCCTTGATGACCCTGGCGGAGTAGAGGGCCCGCGTCTGCTCGTCGATCTCCTTCTGCAGCTCCGCCACGAAACTGTCGAAGTCGGAATCCTCCTGCAGGTGGTCAGCCATAGTCAGTCTGCTGCCAACCGATCTAGGCGCTCTGACGCCTCGGCTAACTGCTGCTGAAGCATCTGGATTTCCTCCCGCAAGCGTCCGGCCGCATCCTCCTCGTACTCTCCCTCCGGCGGGATCTCATCCTGGCCGTGCACAACGCTCTCGCGGCAAGGGGCCGCCCCCTGGAGCGCACCACCCAGGTACAGCTCCAACACGTGACGCACGGTGCCCGCAGCTCCGGTGACGGCCTCGATGCCGTACTCCTCGAAGAAGCCGATGGCTCGCCGCCCCATCCCACCGGTGAGCATCACGTTGGCGCCCTGACTCTCGATGAAGCCAGGCACTTGCCCTGGCTGGTGATGGCCGTAGTAGGGGTTCTCCACCACGTTGACCTGCCCAACCTCGCGGCCTTCGACATCAACGAACGCGCAGTACGGACCCCGCCCGAAATGCGGGCTCACGACGCTGCTGAGGCCGTTGCTATCGTCTGCGGAAATGGCAACACGCATTGCTTACCCCTCCTTCTCGATCCGGTCGAGTCGATCCATCACATCGGCCAACTGGCTACGCAGGTCACTGACCAAGGTCTGCAGCTCACTGGTCTCCTTCTCGGCAGAAGGGATCTCCGGCGGTGGGGGCGGCGAGACAGGCGGCGCCGTACGCCGGCGTAACCCCATGCCCCTACCCATGCCCCTACCCATACCCCTGCCCATGCCTAGCCCGGCGTGGGCAGGTGAGCTCGGCGATCCAGCCCCGGTCAGTTGTCCGGCCTCGAATGCTTCGATCGCCTCCTGCACGGTTCCTCCCTCAAACAGGTACACACGAACACTGGCCGCCTGGAGTACGTCGAAGGCGTTTGGCCCCACGTTGCCGCTCACGACAGCCTGCGCGCCGCGCTCGACGACGTACTGGGCTGCCTGGATACCCGCGCCTGAGGAAGCCCCCACAGCCGGGTTCTCGACGGCCTCGAACGCCATCGTCTCGGTGTCTACGAAGACGTACACTGGACAGCGCCCGAAGACCGGGCTGGCCTCCGCGCTGAGTTCAGAACCGTTTGCTGAAACGACGATATTCATCTGTGCTCCTCCCGATGAGTTCACTAGTCTTGTGTCTGACAACCGGCGGGCAGTTGCCCGCCGGTTGGCCTCGGAGCGGGCCACGTTGCCTCTCGGCCCGCTGCCCGCTCCGAGCGTCTTGCTGCGTTGTGACGCTACTCTTCCTGCTCCAGTGCGCTGATGCGCTCGCTGATGGCGTCGAGTTCGCCCTTCAGCCACTCAGCCTGCGCCCTCAGGCCCTCGGCCTCCTGCTCGCGCGTCGGTCCTGCGTAGGGGCCGTACGCGGCGGGCGCTGGCGGTCCGGGCACGGGGCCATATCCGGCGGGCGGCGGCGGTCCGGACACGGGGCCATACCCGGCCCGAGCCCACCCGGGCACGCCGGTGGCGTAGTACCGATTCCGCAACCCCCAACCGCGTCCCCCACCGCGTCCCCACCCCATTCCGCGACCCCGACCAGGGCCAGCGCCCCAGCCCATTCCGTAGCCGCGTCCCGGAACGGGGTTCGCGTAGCCTGGCACTTCGTAGCCACCGCAGTAGCCACCCCCACGCCCCGTCATGGGTCCCATTCCCCTTGGTCCTGTCCTATCTCCTGCTGGCATTTCAATCACCTCTCCTTGTTCTAAGCTTGCTAATCGTGCTTCTCACCATCGACCGGACCGTCGGCCGCGCCCTCTGTCTGCGCCGCGACCGCGGCCCAACCCACGACCGAACCCTCGGCCAAACCACGCCCGCGGGCGCAGCCACGGGGCGAAGCGCGCTCCGAATGGGAGCCGGGCGCCCGCCCGTGTCGGGCTCACCGGCCCGCCCTCCAGCCCGGCGACGCTACGCGGCTGCTCCCCAGGCTCGGGGATCGTCACCGCGCAGTACCCCTCGCCGCGGCCGGTCAGGGGGCCTTGGCCTCGTGGACCCGTTCCATTGTACCTTGGCATGACACTCACCTCCTCTCCAGGTGCTATACCCAAAGCTCCACCACATCACTGTAGTCAGCCCAGACCGGACCAACCATCGTCTCCTAATCCTAGAACATCGGCGTGGTCGGGCGCGCAGCCGCCAGCGCCGTGATTCTCTCGGCGATGGGCGCGAACCCGTCACCCGCATAGTCCTCGATCTGACCCGCGTCAGCGCGCCCGGACAGTTCAGGGTCCAGCGGCAGTTGCCCCAGCAGCGGCACACCCAACTCCATCGCTGTCCGCAACGCCTGGCTCGGGCCGAAGACTCTGATCTTCTCACCACACTTGGGGCAGATCAGGTAGCTCATGTTCTCTACCAGCCCCAATACGGGCGCTCCCATGAGCTTTGCCATGCCGGCCGCCTTGCGAACCACCATCCCCGCCAGATCCTGCGGTGAGGTCACGAGGACGACCCCGTTGAGGGGGATTGACTGCATCACCGTTAGCGATGCGTCTGAGGTGCCCGGCGGAAGATCGACGATCAAGGTGTCCAGTTTGCCCCAGACCACCTCCCCCCAGAATTGCTTGATCGCACTGCTGATGAGGGGGCCGCGCCAGACAACCGCATCGTCCTCGCTGGGCAGCAGCAGATTGATGGACATCACCTTAATACCCGTGCGCGTCTTCGCGGGCAGGATGCCCGCTGGACTCGTCGGCGGCGGGTCGTGGAGGCCGAACATCTTGGGGATGCTGGGTCCGGTGATGTCCGCGTCCAGCACACCCACCCGCTCGCCCTGGCGGCGCAATGCCACTGCCAGCAGGGCGGCCACCGACGACTTGCCGACGCCGCCCTTCCCGCTCAACACGGCGATAACATGGTCGATCTGGTTCATCAACTGCGCCGATTTTGGGCCACCCTCAGCCAGCGCCATGAACGCTGCGCGCTCCTGCTGGCCCATCTCGGCGAGTTTCAGCTCGACTCTCGCGCTGGGATCCAGGGCCTCCACGGCCTGGCGCGCGCTGCGCATCAGGTCCTCCTTGATAGGTACCTCCTTGAACGGCAGCACCAGCGTGAATTCAACGTCACCCGGCTCGACACGGACGTCTCTGATCATCCCCAGTGCGACCAGGTCGCGCTTCATCTCAGGGTGCATCACCTGCCGCAGAGCTTCAAGTACCTGTTCCCGTGATATCATTCTCCCCCTCTGTACGACTGCGTTGTTGGTTGCGAGGCGCTTGAAGCTAGAACGCCGCTATCGTCCCGGGCCATCCCCTGCCGCATCATCACCAGAAGCCGCTTGCCGCGTATCTGCCGAAAGGTCGCTCCCTGACCCACTGTCCGCAGGGCGGCTGGTCCGTCCACGACGCACGTCCCGGCGATAACATCGACACCGTGGTCGAACAGCACCGGTGTCAGCGGCGCACTGCCACCCAGAAGAATGACATAGGCATCGGATGAGCACAGGCCAATCAAGCTATCGAAGGTGTGATTGACGAGCGATGTCCCGGTCAGGGCAACCACATCCGCCTTCGGCAACACGTCGGGCGCCCGATGGGCGGGAAGATCGCCAGCACGGGGGTGCAGTTCGAGTACGTCGCATACCGCAGCGACCTGGCGCACCCGCTCGACGAAAGGGAAATGGCCGACGATGGCCACGCGCCGTCCGGCGCCCCGCTCTCGGATGATCTCCTCCGCATTGACCTCAGTGCAGGCAGACTCGTCCACCTCCAACAGGGCGTTCAACGCAGCCATGCCGATACTGGCCTCGAGCGTGCTGGCGGAACGAAGCCACCGAGCCAGCTCCAGGCCGCTGAGACCCAGCAGGCTCCCCGCGCGGGGCACCGGCGGGCCACCAGGATGGGTATCTGGCCGCATCGTCGAGGCCAGCCCGCAGCGGGGCGGATTGGTCTCGACCACGACAGCCGTCCAGAAGGCGCCCACAACCACCTGGCGCACTGGCGCGTCGGTGCGAAGGTCCGCCAGCAGCGCTTCAGTGATACTCACCTTCGCCCAACTCCATGTGATGGTCGTAAGCATCCAACAGATGCGCTATCCTCTGACCCGCCGCCTGTAAGTCGCCCATCCACGCGCCCAGTGCCTCATCGCCCGTCGTGGTGAGACGATAGACTCGGCGCGGCGGCCCCTGCGTCTGCTCATCATCCCAACTAGAGGTGACGCTGCCCTGCGCCTCCATGTCGCGAAGCGTCCGATAGACCACACTCGGGTCCAGCCCCACGAGGCCAAACTCACGCACTTGCTCCAGGAGCGTATAGCCGTGCGCGGGACCGCGATGTAGCAGAAGCAGCAGCGTCGGATGCAGCATACGGACGGTGCGCCGTCCGCCTCGCGCTCCGCCGCCACCCCCTTGCCCTCTGCCTCTTCCTCTCACATCTGCTCCCCTGTCATGCGGGTTCATTCTACCACACTAAGTGTCTATTGTCAATAGGTAACACACATATAGGGAAGCGGCATATAGTTCGCGTGTGGGCTTGCCGCCGCTCAGCACGGATAATGAGGACGAGGGGATGGCCAGCCGGTATGAAGGTCGAGGAGGCGCCAGCCGGCGAGGGGGCAGTCAGCGAACGCGCAGGACTGGCAGTCCTCTAACGGGACCCTGTCCCGCGACTGGCAGTCCGGTTTCCTTGCAGATACCACAATCTGCGGAATCTGTGAAATCCGCGGATGGGTCTTGCGCCTTGGCGATCTTGCGTGAGGTCTACGGTTTGTCGCAGCGGCTGTAGCCGCCGACGCGAGTGCCAGAACCGCTGAAGCGGTTACTACAAACAGGGAGGCGCACCGCCGCGCCAATTGCGAGAAGCCCACGTCCTCGTGGGCCGACGTCCTCGGGAGCGTTGCACCAAGGGGGCCGATGAAACGGGCCTTTAGTCGTGACGCTCTCGCCAGGAACCACTGAAGCGGTTACTACGAACCGCAGCGGACGCAAACGCCCCCACAATCTGCGGAATCTGCGGATGGGTCTTGCGCCTTGGCGGCTTTGCCTGAGGTCTACGGCTTGTCGCAGCGGCTGTAGCCGTCGACGCGAGTGCCAGAACCGCTGAAGCGGTTACTACAAACAGGGAGGCGCACCGCCCGCCCCACCTACTCTCCCTCGGGCTGCTCTTCGGCGTCCTCAGGCGCATCAGGGCACTCGTGCCGGCCGGTGTAGGCCAGCCACACCGCACCCAGCCCCATGATAGAGACCACCAGGTCAATGACCCACCCTAGCAGCGGGATCGAACGCACGAGCGCGTAGAGGACCAGCCCCAGCAGCAATGGCCAGATCCGGCGAGTGGCCTTCGGCGCCAGGC
>JAUVSX010000204.1 GCA_030596915.1 Chloroflexota bacterium
CACGGCGCCTGGGCGTGAGAACAACCCCTCGAAGAAGTCCTTCAGCAAGTAGCCGATCACAGCAGCAGGGATGCAGCCAATCACAATCAGCCAGGCTAGCCGAGCGTCTCCAGGAGTCGCGCGGGCGCTTGAGGGATCCGAGCGGCGCGTCGCAACCGCGATCGACGCCACCGCCGCCCGTACGAGCCTCACCCAGTCGCGCCAGAAGTAGATGACGACAGCCAGCGCCGTGCCCCAGTGAGCGACCGCGCCGAAGGCCAAGCTCGGCGCCGGCCAGCCCAGCAGCCACGGAACGAGCACGAGATGGCCCGAACTACTCACCGGCAGGAATTCTGTCGCGCCCTGCAAGGCGCCAAGCAGAAGGGACTGGATCAGATTCACGCATTCACCTCGTCGGCGTGCTACAGGCTACGATTCCTGTCCGGTGATGTCCAGGCGCGCCAAGATGGCGCGGGCCTCTTCACCGCTCGCGAAGCGCGTGCGGCCCCTCCTCGTCACGGTTGGTACCGCCCTCACGGCTGCAACCTCGCCCTCAACCATGTCAACCAGGAGAATGGCCCCCCACCGGCAATCAACTGGATACGGCTGATCGAACAGGAAGTTGCCCAGGCTGAAGGCGACGAGTGTGTCCCCAATCCACTCCACCTGCTGGAGAACGTGGGGACCGTGGCCAACGATCACCGTGGCGCCAGCACGTGACAGAGCCGCGGCAACGGCCCGCTGCCGGGGGCCTGGCGTCGCCTGATACTCGCCCCCCCAATGGATGGAGACAATAACGGGCTTGCCTCGTTGCGCCGCACTTGCCACCGCTCGGGACGCGGACCGCAAGTCGAGTGCCACCACGCTGTCGTCGAAGGCGAGGATTGTGAAGGGCGGAAGGCCTTCCCTTCGCGCTCCCGCCCGCGTCAGGCCGCCCCCGTTCTGAACGCCAACAGCAGAGATGCCCACGCCGTCAAGATGGGCGACGGTCTCCTCGAGACCCTGACGGCCCGCGTCCAGGGCATGGTTGTTGGCGAGCGAAACGATGTCGAATCCGGCCCAACTAAGCGCCACGACGGCATCCGGTTCGGCGCGCAGGTCGTATTGGCCGCCCGAGCGGAATTTGTTCGTCAGCGGGGATTCCAGGTTAGCGAGGGCGACGGCAGCTCCAGTAAGAGTCGAGCGCACCTCCTCGAACGCGTCGTGCCAGGCGCCATTAAGAGCCTGAGCCACGCCCCGTCCCAACATCACATCGCCAACGAACGCAAGGGTACGCGTACGAACGCGGTCCTGGACCTGACCGATGCGCGCTACGCCGCCCGGCAGTGCCAGCAGCGGCAGGCACGCGAGAAGCAGACATAGGGTGAATGCGGCGGTCGGCCTACTCGCTCGCGTGGCAGCCCATTTCGGTACAGTGGGCATCCCGGCGTCTGCCTACGGAACCGTGAAGCTCAGAGTCCAGGCAGGCTGATCCGGCGCCTCGCCTGCCTCCAGCATCGTGTGCCAGGCCTCGTTGGTCAGACGGTCGGCAATCGGCCAGAGGAATTCATAGTACGTGAACACGCCTCCCTTGGCCACGTGGAGGCCACCCTCGCCGTCGGGGACGACGACGAAGATCTGATTGATGTAGCCGGTGCCTTCCTCCAGCACCTGTCCCATAGGGTCAGTAGCGACGTCAGCGACGACGGCGGCCCACTCATCTTCCTCAACGAAGGGGCTTCCCTCCCCGTCCTGGTCGGCCGCGGCGAGGGTAAGCACCTCGAGCTCGCCACCATAGTACTTGATCCGCTCGTAGTCATCGAACGAAAGTGTCTCGCCCGCCAGCTCACGCTGAGATACGTCGAGGAGGAAGAGCAGCAGCTCGTCGAGCCGCATCAGGTTGGCGGCGGTGTCCTTCGTGAGAATGCCGCGGCTCTCCAATCCCTCGCGTGTCATGCGCGTAAGGGCGAGAAGCCGTGCGTAGGCGCTGGGGTTCGGCTCGACCCAGCCACGTGGTGGCTCAGGCGGCGGCCCGCCGCCCAGCTCCGCCATCATCTGCTTGGCGTACAGAATCGTGTCGTGTTTCAGCTCCGTCCACGAGCCCAGCGCGGTCTGGAGATCCTTGCGGGTCCACGCCGCGGTGGTCATGAAGGAAGGGTACTCGCCTCCCTTGGGCTCAAGTAGAGGCTGGAGGGCGTACAACCACGCCCAGTAGAGCGTCTGTGTCCAAGAGTCCATCTGGAGGTCCGATATCTCGCCACGCAGCTTTGCCATCTGATCCGGGTAGTTGACGAAGCCCGTGTCGCCCATCTCGTCCAAGATTGTGTAGGCCTCGTCAGAACCCAGGGCCGCCATCACGTCGAGCGCCTTGGGAGTCATCCGGGGACTGGCCATCGTACCTACCTCACGCCAGGTGAGTTCGTCGAAGATATACGCATCCAGCACGAAGCGCTGGCCCATGAAACGGAACCCTTGAGTGACCTGCTCCTTGTCTTGCGAGATGTGGACCCACATCGAGTTGATCTGTGGGGGCGGGAGCTGGCGTGCAGCGCTGATGAAGACCAGTAGCTTGTCGTCCTCAGCGATGATTGAGGCAGGTGCATCTGGCCCGTACACGGCATCCCAGATAGCCCCGTACTCGTGGAAACCCAGGTCGTCCGCCTGGCCTACGATGAATGCTGTCGGATCGTAGACGCGCGCCCAAACGTCGGACGCGGGCACGCCATCCACAGTCGCGTGGCGCAGAATGTAGGTAATGAGAAGCGCCATCCGCGTCTCATTCGGCTTCTGCAAGCGCATGTTGATGCGGCCGTACCACATCATCGTGCGGAAGTAGCGCTCCAGGTCCTCGCTGCGCGTGTAGTGACCCCGGGGCACATACTGCGAGTAGTCCTCGCACATACACGCCTGCTCGAGACACTCAGCCGGTGGATCGGAGTCACACGGATCGCAACTCCCCGGGCAATCCATGCTGAAGATCGGGCTGGCCAGCAGGCCAGAGTGGTCCAGGATCTGAGCTAGCTCGGCATCCACGAGATCCGCCACCTCCGGCGGCGCGGACGCCTGAGGGTCGATCAGCGCGTTGGCGACCGCGAAGTATGCCACCACGCGCCGGGCGAGCTCCTCGAGATCCGTGCCGCGCAGTCCTGCGTGCAGAGACTCAGCCGCCTCCTGACTCGCAGCGGTCAATGTCTTGATGTCGGGGGCGAGGTGCTCGCGCTCCAGGTCGCGCAGCATCTTGTCAAACAGCAGGTGGTAGACGTGGTAGACCGAATCGGTGGTGACGAACACAGGGATGTCGTCATACCGAGCATGTTCATACAGCTCGTAGAACTCGCGCCACTCCCCCGGAACCACGACGAAGCCATTCTCCATAAGGAGATCACCTTGGGCCGCGCTGAAGAGGAACGTGCCGAGGTTACCGACGGCGACGGGGTCAACAGGCAAGTCATAGCCCTCGTAGCTAGAGGGAAGCTTGAGCGGGATCTTGGGGTAGGTAGCGAAGACCGGCTTGCTCGCCTGAACGACGGGGACGAGATCCTGCGTAGGGGGCTCGGTGGGAAGCTCCGCAGGCGCCTCGGTGCGAACAACCGTTGCTGCTGGCGATGGCTCCGTTGTTGGAGACGACGTAGGCGACGCGCTGGGCAGGTTGCAGGCCACAGCAGCGGCAAGCAAGAGTGCGACCGCTCCGAGCGGCTTGGATCTCATAGGTGACCTCCTCGCCTTACCTCGCGCACCACAGCGGCACGTGCGACATGCTAGCGAACGGCGATGAGGAGTATACTGCTCCGAGGGTCGTCGGTCAAGCGAAGCTCGTGCAGGGTCGAAGACTCCGAGCGCCAGTCAAGAGTGAACCCGAACCCCTGCCACTTCCAGACGTCCACCCGGCTTGCTGTGCCTCCGCGACCTGCCGCATAGTCGCCCTCCAAGGTGACCACCTCGTTCTGCCCATCGCCGTTCACATCGCCCACGTCCAAGTCCAGCAGCGGCACCGGCAGCGCAGAGCCGGCCCATATCTCGCGGCCATCTGCGGGGTCGAGCAGGATGACCTGACAGCTATAGCCCTGTTCGTCGTGGAAGCCAGCGACTGGACTGGGGGTCGAGGTCCACCGCTGAATGGGCCAGTCGCGCCACGGGCGCCAGACGAGCAGCACCCACTCGGCGTAGCCGTCCCCGGTCACGTCGGCCAGACTTGCGGCAGTGACACGCCACGAGGGGTCAGAGACAGGCGGGTTCACGGCTGCGGGTACGGAGGCGCTCCGAACCGGATGGCGAGGGCCTTCTACCCGAACAAAGGCCCCGTCATGCGGCGCGTAATGCTGCCAAGGACGGTGGTTCGCGGACCGGGGCGTGAGCACGACGACCAGGGCGATCGCGGTTGCACGCACGATCGTCCGCAAGGCTGGTCGCACGCTCGCGGGGATCACTCCTGGCCAGCCTGCGCCCGCGCCCGCCAGAACTGCTCCCTGAAAGCCTCGAATCTGCCCTCCAGGATGGACGCTCGCACGTCGCGCAGGAGACTGAACATCACGTGCAAGTTGTGGACCGTGATCAGGTGATGCCCAAGGATCTCGTTTGCCCAGTTGAGATGCCGGATGTAGGCGCGGCTGAACGTGCCGCACGCGTAGCACGTGCAACCTACCTCCAGTGGCGCGGGATCGTCCGCATACCGCGCGTTCCGGATGTTGTACCGTCGCGCCCGGGTGAGCACGCCACCGTTGCGGGCCGAGCGCGTGGGCAGCACGCAGTCGAACATGTCGATGCCCCTTGCCACGCACTCAACTAGGCCCGGCGGCGGGCCAACTCCCATCAGGTAGCGCGGCCTATCAACCGGCAGTACCGGATCGACGACGTCGAGCATTCTGTGCATCTGGCCCTTTGTCTCGCCGACGCTCAGACCGCCAACAGCGTAGCCATCGAAGTCGAGGTCAACGATGAAGCGGGCGGAACGCTTGCGGAGGTCCGGGAAGACGCCGCCCTGGACGATGCCGAAGAGGGCCTGCCGGCCACCGGCATGGGCCATTTTGCATCGCTCTGCCCAAGCATGCGTGCGAGCAAGCGCCTGCTTGTTGTACTCGTAGTCATCGGGCGCCGAACACTCGTCCAAACACACGATGATGTCAGCACCGAGGTTCTCCTGGATAGCGATGACCCTCTCGGGCGTGAAGCGATGCTCCGAGCCGTCGACGTGCGAGCGAAAGGTGACGCCGCCGGCATCGACCGTTCGCCGCTGCGCCAGACTGAAGACCTGAAAGCCCCCGGAGTCAGTGAGGATCGGGCCGTCCCAGCCCATGAATGCGTGTAGGCCGCCAAGCCTCGCGATGCGCTCATCGCCAGGACGCAGGTAGAGGTGGTACGTGTTGGCGAGGACAACCGTTGCACCCAGGTCGCACAGGTCGCGGGGAGAGACAGCCTTCACGGTGGCCTGAGTACCCACCGGCATGAACACGGGCGTCAAGACCTCGTGATGAGGAAGACGAAACCGACCAGCCCGTGCCCGGCCGTCCGTGCCGTCAAGCGCGAAGCTTAGCACCATCTCAATTGCCGTTGCACGCGCCCCGACAAGGGGCCGCGACGCTGTAAAGGAAGATCACCCCGGCATGCCCCTCCCAGCATACAAAGACCGTCCCAACGCTTGTGTCAACCCGCCGTCACCCAAAGGCCCGCCACGGCAGGTACCGTAGCGGACGCGCCACCGATGCGCTCGGCGCAGTTGGCCAGGCGCGCAGCGTCAACGGAAGATACACGTGTGCCGCGAACTCATACTCATCGGCGCCGATGTCCGGGCTCGGACCAACGGGGCGAGGATCGCCATCGATGTCGGTTGCCACGCCCGCGTCTATGCCGGCGTTGATCGCAGCGGAACCTCCCCCCAGGTGGTAATCATCCGCCAGGGAGTCCGCAAAGCCCGGGTCCTCCCAGAGGTTGATCGTGCCGGTGATGATTGTTCCGTCGCCGCCCCAATCCGTATCGTTCGCCCCCCAGGCATCGTTGCCCCAGAGCATGCCCTCCATTGTGGCCGTGTTGCCGGAGGTGACAGTGACCCCAGCCGTCTGACTGACGATGATCGTGTTGCTGATGACCACCGTACTCGGCTCGAACAGCTCAACGTATATCCCCACCCCATCTCCCCCGTAGTTGCTGACGACCGTATTGTGC
>JAUVSX010000207.1 GCA_030596915.1 Chloroflexota bacterium
CCTTTGGGTGACCTCTTCTGTGTCCCGCACTGCTCGCCTGTTCCCGTGCGGTCGGTCGCAGCCGTGGTCAACCCCGGTTCCTCGGAACTCTCGACCTGGGGGCTGAACCTGTACCTGCCCATGCCCTACTCCTCTGCTCGCATTGCGCTGTCGTACGACACCGCGCCTGGTGCGCCAGACGACCGCATACCATTCTGGTACCACATCGATCTGGAGTCGCACGCTGCGCCTCCCGCGGCGGATACGGGACGCTTCCACGCCCAGTGGCGCCGCGAGAATCGCACCACCCCGAGGGGCGGAACCGAGCGGGATGACCCCAGATGGAACGGGGCCAACCTGACTGGAGAGGAGAACTACGTAGCTCTCGAGGCCGAGGGCGCAGGCCACATGGTTGGGCTCCACCTGCAGATAGACAACCTGGGGGGAGGCTGGTATGGCGAAGGAGACGACATGGTTTTCGTGGACGGCAGGCCCGGTGATCTCTGGCCACCCACCTACCACGGGACAGGTTCTGAGGAGATCTTCGGTGGGGGCGCGTGCCCGAACATCGCCTACGCCGGCCCCTACACAGGGTTCCACCTTGTGGAAAGCGCTGATCACACGGGGAAGAACGCGATGTACCGTTGGTACCTCGTAGACCCGATCCGTTTCACCCGATCCCTGGTATGGACGATTGAGCACGGACACGACAACAACTACGCGAATGACTACACGAGTGTTGCCTATTGGTACCAGATCGAGCCCCACGCGCCCTTCCCTGCACTGCCTCCACTACAGTCCAGACTGCCCCGTTTCCCGGCCGCGGAATCGGTGTTGTAAAGGCTAAATGCCACAACGGAGGCGGCCATGACCTCGATTGCCATCGTCACAGACAGCGACGCCAGCCTACCGCTCGATGTCGCAGCGCGGCACGGCATCCGCCAAGTGCCCATCACCGTACACTTTGGCGACGAAGTGTTGCGGACTGGGATCGACATCGACGACACTCAACTGTTTGACCGAATCGACCGTGAGGGGCAGCTACCCACAACCGCCGCGCCGTCCCCGGGTGCATTTGCTGAGGCCTATCAGGGAGCATTCGACGCCGGCGCCACGGCAGTCGTCTGCCTGTGTGTCAGCGGCGAGGTCAGTGCCACCTACGCCGCTGCTGCCAGCGCTCGCGACCTCCTGCCCGGGCGTGAGATAGCCATCCTCGACACGCGCACGTTGTCGATGAGCCAGGGCTTCATGGCGCTCGCTGCAGCCGAAGCGGCCGAGGCGGGGGCATCCGTGGACGAGATCATCGCCAAGGCTCAGGACGTGGGCGCCCGAACGCACTTGTACGCATCGCTCTCCACCTTGAAGTACCTGGCCATGAGCGGACGGGTTGGGCATCTGGCGGCCGGCTTCGCGGGCGTACTGAACGTCAAGCCGATCCTGACGATCCGGGAGGGAAAGCTTGACCTACTAGAAAAGGTGCGCACGAGGCGCAAGGCGTGGTCTCGGGTGGTCGACCTAACCGTTCAGGCTGCAGGCGGGCGGCCCGTCGAGCGAGCGGCCATCGTGCACGTGAGAGCGTTGAACGAGGCCAAGCAATTCCAGGAGTTGCTTGGCGACCATCTGCCGTGCCCAGATGAGGTCATTGTGGCCGAACTATCGGCCGGCCTATCGGTCCACGCCGGCGCAGGACTTGTGGGCGTCGCCGTCGTCGCCACGCCGGCCCGCTAACTAGCTGGCGCCCGCGCGGCGAGCCCGAGACAGGTCCCTCAGGCGCGAGGCGCCGGAGACTCGCGGACCAGCCGCCACGCTGCCCGGACATCGTCCAGCACGGCAGGATCCTCGGGAGCCTCGCCGTAATGTACGGCAATGTATGCCTCGGTAATGCCTTTGAGCTCTGCCGCGAGGCCGGGGAATGCCTGCGTAAGTTCGGGGAGATACTCGTACGGCGTCTGCTGAGGCAAACGTGGATAGCCACGTTCGCCGCCAAGCGCAGTGACGTGAGCGTAGATCCGGCGGATGGTCGCTGCGGCCAGCAGCCGGCTGAGGCGCGATCTGCCCTTGGCCGCAACTTCGTCAAGCCACCTTCGCGCACCGTCAGCGGCGTTCCGCGCTCCTTGGCCGACGTCCACACCCTCCCACACCGATTCCCGCTCTCCGCCCGGCCGGGCGTCCACACGCCGGCGCAGCCACCGAAGCGAGAGCGCCACCCCGATGATCAGAAGTGCAGCACCTCCCAGGATTACCACTGTCCGGAGCGATGCGAGTTGCTCTGCTGACCACCGCGAAGGTCCTGCCTCCGGTTGAGGCACCTGCAGGCGAGTCAAGGGCGCGACCAGGCCCCGTAGGTTGTCGAGGCTCACGTCGCGCACAAAGAGGCGCGCCACGGACACCAGCGCCTCCGTCACCAGACCTGCAACAAATATGATGCCCGTCACGACGGCGCGCAGAACCGCGAGGCCAGGGCGCGCAACCCACATCAGATTGTCCCCCGTCAGCACGGCGGCAACGCCAGCCGCCAGCAGGACCACTACCAGTCCCGCCACCGCCAGCCCAGCCAGCCAACCCAAGCTCACCAATGAGCGGCCGCTCCCAACCCGCTCATCCGCCTCGTCAGCGCGAGACAGGGCGATGCCAACCAGTCCCGCAAAGAAAAAGGCGAACACGAAATACTGGTGTGGCCAGTCGATGATGAGGCTACCGAGGACCGTCGTGATAGACAGTGCCACGATACCAAGGCGAAAGCGGAAAGCCACATCGAGACTCGTCGTTCGACGCCGCGCCAGCGCGAGGCCTCGCCACCACAGGAACAGCACCAGGACGAAGACAAAACCCTCCCGCGGAACTGTCAGCCCCTCCAAGTTCGCCCGTCTGAGCCAATCGACCGCTTCCCCCAACCAGGTGAGGCGCAGAAGCCGAGTGTGGGGATAGAGTAGCTGGTGCACGGCGAAGAGGCCGCTGAGCACGATGCCTATGCCTAGAAGCACTGCTCGAATAGCAGGGCGCAGCGCGAAGTGGAGGGTCGCGCGTGCCACGTACTGCACCCCCAGCACGATCAGCAGAAGCACCGATGCAAGAAGAGCCGGTTGGACCGGAAAGATGAGCGAAAGGAGGCCGGCAATCAGCGGCGCGTAGAGGCATACGTCCATCACGCCAAGCGTGATGACTATCAGCTCGTGGGGAATCGATGCCCGAGTGCGGAGCCTGGTCGCCGCTGCCGTCATGACTGGCGCCCTGCACCGCCCCAACCTCCAGCGCTGGCCGCTGTCAGGTGCGCCGGCGCCTGCGCGGTTCGCTCGTGAGGCCGCCGCGGCGCCAGCCCGGCAGCTTCGAGCGCAGCCGCGGCGTCGATCGCCCCCTGTCCGCTCCGACCGAAGGCCGGCGTGTCGGGTGGGAGATGGTGGACCGTCACGCCCTCCAGGTGGGGCGGCGCCTCCTCAGCGAGTGAGATCAGCGTCATAGGTCTGCCAGCGCTCTGCAAGCGGAGGATAGATGCCAACAGGTCGTCGGTGACGATCGCCGTCACAACAACCATAGTAGCGCCCCAGGGCAGCCGGGGGCTCTCGCGTCGCAGCAGGCCTCCGATGGATATGGTCGCGAAGCTCGTCACTCCGGCGAGGGCTTCGAGAATCGCGGCCAGTTGGCCGGGGGAGCGCCCAGGCGGCACACGGACTGCCTGGTCAGAGAGAGGCATCGAGCCGTTCGCAACCAGACCGACCTTGTACTCCCGCCCCATACCCCACGTGGCAATCGAACCAGCCACGCTGATGGCAGACTCGAATAGCTCTGGAAGCACGCCCTTCCAGTGATGCTCGAAGGTCGTCACGTTGAGCAGGATCCCCAGCGTGGGTGTTGCCGCGGGTTCGTAGACTCGTACCTGGAGCTGCCCCCGGTGAGCAGTTGCCTTCCAGTGGACGCGTCGCAGGTCATCCTCAGGGTGGTAGTCGCGAACGCCTATCGTGCGCAGCGGATCGTCGAGCAGACGGCGGTGAGCCGCGCTCTCACCAAACGGCTCCTTCGATGCCAGCCCCAGTTCTGCCAGGGGCCAAATGCGCGGGTAGACCACCAGGCGGTCGCCCGGCTCCCCAACCCCATGCTCCTCGAACAGCGTGAACACGTCGCCAGACCGCAGATGCACGGGTCCCAGCCGGTAGCACCCGCGCGCCGTACACCTCAGCTCGTATCTGCGAATGACCCGCTCGTACCATTTCAGCGCCAGCACGTTGCGAAGCAGACCCACTTTGGGATCGTGCGTGGGCAGGAGCTGACCCTGGACTAGCGGGAGCACGAGCGGAATCTGATCGGTTGCCTCGAGCCACGTCAGCGGCAGCAGTTTGCGGTTGGTGATCCGTATCGCGACCTGGATGGTCTCGTCAGGGAAGGCTCGAAGCTTGTCAAATGAGCGCCGGTACTCAACGTTGCGCAGAGATTGTCCCTTCCACCACCAGGCTACTGGGATGACGGTCACCAGACAGGCAGCCACCACGAACAGCACGTGCTGCCTGAGGGCGACTCCCGCGACGATGAGCAGAGTTGCCATCCAGAACCACGCCGCGCTGAACTGGGCGTTGCCTCGCGCGGAGCCCCCTTGCTCGCGGCCGGACGCTGGCCCGCTTGTCTCCGACACCTATTTGGCCTCCCAGCCGTGACGACAGGAGTCAGACATGCCCCGCGCCTACAGCGTCTCCACTGGGACGGGGACGGTCTCGACCACATCCATGACGACGTCGGCGAGGCGTCGGCCCCGGAGACGCGTGGCGGGGCTGATGAGAACACGATGGGTGAGGACATAAGGGGCCATGTGTTTCACATCGTCGGGCAGCACGAACTCTCGGCCGCGGATCGCCGCCCACGCTTGCGCAGATCGGTACAGCCCCATCGTTCCACGAGGGCTCACGCCCAGTTGGATGGCATCGTTTGCCCGCGTGGCCCGCACGACATCCACGACGTACCCTCGGACAGACTCCTCGACACGTACTTTGCGTACCTCGCCCTGCAGGAAGATCAGCTCCTCGGGATGGGTCACCGCCGCCAGGCTCTCAAGCGGATCCTCGCGCTCGAAGCGCACGAGCATCGCGTGCTCCTGATCGGCCGTTGGATAGCCCAGCGCCAAACGGATGAGGAAGCGATCCACCTGCGCTTCTGGGAGCGGAGATGTGCCCTCCAGCTCGATTGGGTTCTGCGTCGCCAGGGTGGGGAGAGGGCGGGGCAGCGCGTAGGTCTCGCGCTCGACTGTAATCTGCCGCTCCTGCATAGCTTCCAATAGAGCTGACTGGGTTCGTGGCGTGGCCCGGTTGATCTCGTCAGCCAACACGACCTGCGCCATCACCGGCCCTGGACGAAACTCGAACTCCTGCGTCTTCTGGTTGAAAAAGCTGATGCCGGTGATGTCTGACGGAAGCAGATCGGGCGTGAACTGGATCCGACTGAACGTACAACCGAGGCTGGTCGCCATTGCCCTGGCCAGCGTTGTCTTGCCGATCCCGGGCACGTCCTCAATCAACAGATGCCCCTCGCAGAGTACGGCCACCAGTGCAAGGTCGATTGTCTCTGGCTTGCCGACGATGACCTTCTGGATGTTCTCGCGAACCCGGGCAGCGACTTCAGCGATCATTTCGACCTCCACATCCGCGCCGATCAGCGCAGCAGGTGTGCCTCAACCCTATTACACGGCCAGTGCGGCCGGGGTTCGGCATATTCGTCCAGTGTACCACGCGGGAGCAGTCCCGGCATCTATTTTCTGGGCGCGCGCACGCCGTGGCCCGCGCAGGGATGCGCGCGCGACGGCGTCGAGATCAGGGGTGGTGCCGAGGAACCTTGTTGCTCCGAATCCCGGGATGCGATACACTGGGCGTGTATAGTGCAGCACAGGGGCTCCGAGCCATAGCGGCCGCGGCGACGAGGGAGGAGAGAGTGCAAGGATCGGGGAAAGTGATACTGTATGGCAGCCCCTATTGCGGACTGGTGCCGCGCGCGAGGCGGCTGCTCGACCAGGCGGGCGCGGAATACGAGTACGTTGACTTCACGAGGTCCGCTGATACGCGAGCACGGCTCCGGGAGATCA
>JAUVSX010000252.1 GCA_030596915.1 Chloroflexota bacterium
GTCGTGATCACTATGGTTGACATGGTTGCCAATTGGGGCCAAGACAAGGTGACAACCTGGCGGCTCGACTGCGTAATTCAACGGACCTAGTCTGCGGAGCGAGCCCGGACCGCTCGGCCTTCTAGAACGACCTTAGGACGCCGACGGCGGCCACCCACGTCAGCACCTGCACGAAGACTGCGCCTCCCCAAGCCAGGTGGCTGGCAACGCGCTCACGGGCGTTCACGAGCCACCCAAGGGCGCCATTCACGATGAGCACTGAAAGCCCGATCAGCGGGATCATGAAGATGTAGCCCCGATAGGCGAAGCGGTCGGGCTGACCAGTCACGCCGAAGTGCAACGGGACCAGAGCCGGCAGGGTCGGGAACACGAAGCTGATCAGCCCCGTCAGCAGGAGCAGAGAGAGGAACCCGGTGCCCACCATGGCCAGTCCGGCATAGTCGCGCCAGATAGTCCAGCCCAGGAAGCCTGGACGCTTCGAGGACTGCTCCACGATCTGGGTAGGGCCCATTTCCAGTCGCCTGCGAAGAGACACCAGGAACGCCTCGGGGTCGCTAGGCGAGATGCCGTAGGCCAGTCCCGGAGTTGCGACATAGATCTGGTCCCGCGGTCGGGTAGTAGCATAGAACAGCGATGGGCTTACGTCAGGGATCTCACCGTAGCCGACGAAGTGACCTGGCCAGACGCCGCCTGAGCAGGAGACGCGTCCTTGGATATCTTCTCCCGTGAACACGCGCTCGATGTGCCCGATGGGGATGATCTGCTCCAGCGGGCCCCAATGGATGATCAGCGCATTGCGGTCCCAGAAGTACCCTGAGTCCACCAGACCGTACACCCAGTAGGCAATCAGCGCCACGAGGCCGAGACTCGACAGAACAGCCAACCCGATGAGGAACGTCCCAATGCTGGGAACGGACTGCTGCGCGGCCAACCAAACGAGGCCGATGTCAACCAGAAGAATCGCCACGATGAGCACGATCCCGATGGCCACACCCTTCGCGATGTTCGTTTCCCATTCTTCCATGCGCTCGCACCTCGCTCCAGCGCGTCGATTATACCAAGGCGGGAGGGTCGGGGCAACCCAGGGACGTGTTTTGACATAGGGAACGACAGGGGTAGAATGATCTAGAGAATCCCGGGACACGCATCCTGCGCGGACCGGGTCCCAGATCGGGCATCGGCCTAGCCTGGGAGCATCCATCCGCGCTCTGCACGGTGGGGGTGGCTCCAGATGCGTGATACTGCGTCCAAGGACGGCGCACAAATGCCATTTCAGTTCGAGAGACTGCGTATCCCCGACGTCATCTTGGTCAGGCCCACGGTCTTTCGCGATCCCCGTGGTTTCTTCCTGGAGATGTACAAGAGGTCGGAATTCGTGTCCCACGGCATACCGGAATGGTTCGTTCAAGACAACTACTCGCACTCGGTGCGCGGCGTGTTGAGAGGATTGCACTACCAGAAGCCGCCCTTCCCCCAGGGGAAGCTTGTGGCAGCTCTCAGCGGCGAGGTCTTCGACGTAGCCGTTGACATCCGAAAGGGCTCGCCAACCTACCTTCAGTGGGTCGGCGTTGTACTGTCCGGCTCGGCCCACCAGATGGTATACGTGCCGCCTGGCTTCGCCCACGGCTTCTGCGTGTTGAGCGAGGAGGCCGACGTCGCCTACAAGGTGACGGCGGAGTACTGCCCCGCGTGTGATGCCGGGCTTCGGTGGGATGACCCGAGCATTGGGATTGATTGGCCCATCGCTCAGCCAGTGCTGTCACCCAAGGATGCTGCCCTTCCACTGTTGGATGAGGCTGGAGCCGAGTTCGTATTCGCGGAGACGTAGCGTATCGATCTGGTTGTCGATTGTCCGTGCCTGCGGGGCAGTGGCGGATGGCGGGAACCCGTGCGATAATTGGATTCCACCGCGGTGGGTGCAGGGAAACCAAATGACTGACGCGGCTGGCGGCGACTGTAGACCGGGCGACAGGGCGCAGGCACCAAAGGGATTGCCGCGCGGCCGCGTGACCGTATTCCCCAATTGGTGCAAGGGTTGTGACTTGTGCGTCGAGTTCTGCCCTGGCGGCGTTCTCGAGCACGGCGCCAGCGGCCGCGTCATCGTCGCACATCCGGAGAGGTGCCGCGCCTGTCATTGGTGTGAGCTCCACTGTCCTGACTTCGCCATATTCGTGACTGAGATTGATCCTGGGGAGACCGCATGCCCGCAAGACTGATGCAAGGCGACGAGGCCTGTGCTGAGGGCGCTCTTGCCGGGGGATGTCGCTTCTTCGCCGGCTATCCCATCACTCCCGCGACGGAGATTGCCGAGATACTGGCACGGCGGCTGCCGCAGGTGGGCGGCAAGTTCATCCAGATGGAGGATGAAATCGCTTCGATGGCCGCTGTCATCGGTGCGTCCATAGGCGGGGCGAAAGCGATGACGGCTACTTCCGGTCCAGGTTTCAGCCTGATGCAGGAGAACATCGGCTATGCCGCCATGGCTGAAATACCGTGCGTCATCGTGGACGTCCAACGCCTGGGTCCATCTACTGGCCGGCCGACGAGTCCCTCGCAGGGCGACGTGATGCAGGCGCGCTGGGGCACCCACGGTGATCATCCGATCATCGCTCTCTCCCCGTCGTCGGTCCGCGAGACTCTGGACTTGACCGTGCAGGCCTTCAACTTCTCCGAACGATATCGGACGCCCGTAATCCTGCTGATGGACGAAGTGGTGGGCCACATGCGTGAGCGCGTAGAGCTGCCCAGGGCGGAGACGATCAAACGAGTTGAGCGACCCGTTACCACGGTGCCACCGGAGTGGTACAAGCCCTACGAGGATTCCGTCTCCGATGTCCCTCCGCTCGTGCCGTTCGGCGAAGGGTATCGCTACCACGTTACCGGTCTGCATCACGACGAGCGGGGCTGTCCGACTGACCATCTGGAGAAGATCCAGGCCTGGAGCGATCGCGTCTTCCGGAAGATCGACAGTAGCCTCTCTGACATCATACTCTACGAAGAGGATGGGATTGCGGACGCGAACGTACTCGTGATCGCCTACGGCGCAACAGCCCGTTCGGCGTGGCACGCGGTCAAGTTAGCGCGCGAACGCGGTGGCAAGATCGGATTCCTCAAGCTCAAGACAATCTGGCCGTTCGCTGAAGAGGTCGTCGAGCACGCCGCAGCGCGGCTTCACCACGTGGTGGTACCAGAGATGAACCGGGGCCAGCTAGTGCTGGAGGTGGAGCGAGTGGTTGCGCGGAACAAAGTACACCGCGTGAATAGGACAGATGGCGAGATGGTCCATCCTGGCGATATACTGGCCGCCATAGAGGAACGGATCTTGTGAGGGCACAACGGACCGAATCGCGGGTCCACGGGCGCTATCTGCGTCACAGCAAGGAGTTCCCGAACATCTGGTGCGCAGGCTGTGGTATCGGCATCGTGCTGGCCGCCATCATCCGGGCGGTGGATGGGCTTCAGTTGGACAAGAACGAAGTAGCCATGCTCTCGGGCATTGGCTGCACCGGGCGTATGCCCGTCTACGTCGACTTCAACACGATGCACACCACTCACGGGCGAGCGCTGGCATTTGCGACTGGCTTGAAGATGGTTCGGCCTGAGATGAAGGTGCTGGTGGTGATGGGGGATGGCGATGCCTTGGCCATCGGTGGGAACCACTTCATCCACGCTGCCAGGCGCAACATCGGCCTCACTGCTATTGTAGTCAACAACGCCACGTATGGCATGACCGGCGGGCAGTCTTCACCGACGACACCTACGGGTGTGAGAACGGCCACCGCACCCTATGGTCACATCGAACAACCGTTCCCGGTCGCCGAGTTGGCGGTGACGGCGGGGGCGGCCTTCGTTGCTCGGAGCACCGTATTCCACGTGCGCGAACTGGAGCAGTATCTCTCCCAGGCCATAAGCAAGGAAGGGTTCGCGGTGGTGGAGGTGATGAGCTATTGCCACACGACTCTGGGGCGGCTCAACCGTTGGGGCACTCCCGCCGAGATGATGCGCCGGCTGAGGGACGATAGTCTTACGCTGAAGCGTGCTGAGAGCTTGAGCGAGGCGGAGAAGCAGGGGAAGATCGTGCGAGGTGTATTTGTCGATCGCGATCTGCCCGAGTACACTCAACTCTACGAGAGGGTCATTGAGCGGGCGCAGGCGGAGAGGGTCTAGTGGGCGACCGCAGTGAGGTGAGGCTGGCGGGCACTGGTGGACAAGGCGCCATTCTCGCCGGGATCATCCTGGCAGACGCGGCCGTTCGTGATGGAAAGAACGTTGTCCAGACCCAGTCGTATGGGCCAGAGGCGCGGGGCGGTGCCAGTCGCTCGGAAGTCGTGATCTCCGATGGAGAGATCGACTTTCCGAAAGTGCTGAGGCCCAACGTGACGTTGTGTATGAGTCAGGAGGCTTGCGACCGATACGCGAGGCAGACCGTCAAAGGGGGCGTCCTCATCCTGGATGCGGACCACGTCGTGCGGGCGCCGACGACCCACGCGGTGCGCCTCCCACTGACGACGCTGGCGCGGCAGGCAGCCGGACGAGACGTGGCGGCGAATGTGGTTGCCCTGGGTCTTCTGGCGGGTCTGACCGGAATCGTCTCCCACGAGTCATTGGAGCACGCCGTACGGGCTCGAGCGCCCAAAGGAACGACCGACGTCAACCTGAAAGCCCTGGCCGCAGGACGGGAAGCGGCGGAGCGGTTCAAACGCGAGCACCGGTAGGGCGGAATCGATCATGTCTTGGTCCATACACGCGGGTTCGCCTGTCCGAATCCGCTGGCCAAGCGCGACGGACACTGAGCGGGCGCTTTTGGCCCGGGGGTCTCTGGCATCTGAGGGACAATGAGCAACGAGCAGATCAGGGCTGTCGGCTTGTTTTCCGGGGGCCTGGACAGCAGTCTGGCGATCCGCGTCGTCCGCGACCAGGGGATTGCGGTCACTGCGCTCCACTTCCGGACGGGCTTCTCGTACGTCGAGCGGAACCGGGTGGCGGGGCGTGGCCCAACGGGCGGGCTATCCGACATTGAGGGCTCAGCCCATGAGCTCGGCGTGCCGCTGGAAATCATCGACGTCACAAGCGCCTTTATCCCGGTGGTGCTCGACCCGCGCTACGGATACGGCTCCGGGATGAACCCGTGCGTAGATTGCCGTATCTTCCTGCTGAGGCAGGCGAAGGCGTGGATGGAGGGCCACGAACACCACTTTGTCTTCACCGGCGAAGTGGTCGGTCAGCGGCCCAAGAGCCAGATGCGGCCGACGCTCAGGACCGTCGAACGCGAAAGCGGATTGCGGGGATTCCTGCTTCGCCCGCTCTCGGCGCAGCTTCTGGAGCCGACGCAAGTGGAACTGCGCGGCTGGGTGGACCGGAGCAAGCTCCTTGGTATCA
>JAUVSX010000405.1 GCA_030596915.1 Chloroflexota bacterium
ACATTGTCGATCCACCCTCGCCCCATCGACGGCAGTCCCCTCAGAGACTTGAGGGCGGGTGGATTCCGCGACCAGGCTCCGTCCCGCCGCACCCACAGGTTTGGCAGGTCGCGCCAATCTTTCTCTGCCTCGAGCCTACCCGCGAGCTCCGGAAGCACGAACTCCCCTTCGCCCCAAACGCCAGCATCCGCTTCGCAGAGCCCGAGCACCTGCTCGGGCATCACCGAGAAGCCCACGCCGCCGAGCACGATCAGACCATCCGTCTGAGCCCGGATCTCGCCGACAGTGTCCGCAAACTCGCGCAGAAACGATTGGCCACTCGTGAACCCACAGTCGTCCGTGTTGCGCAGCGTGATGCCGATGAGACGGAAAGCCTCCCGGCCGAAGAATCTGGCTATCGCCCCAGACGGATCCTCGGCCCAACACAGGTCGAGGATGCTCACGTCGTATCCGGCGGCACTCACAGCCTCCGCGACGTACTCCAGGCCGATCGGCGCGATAGGTGGCCGCATCCGGTTGGTGTTGACAAGCGCAACATTCATACTATGTCCGCTCGATCGCCTCACTGTCAGCAGTCGCCTGGACCACGCGCGTCCTAGCCGCTAACTCCCTCCAGAACAGTCTGGATCTGATTCCACGTCTGGTCAGCCAGGTAGATGCCATCCCCGCTTCTACGCGCCCTCTCCCGGGCCTCGGGCTCGCCGGGGACCAGTATCTGTTCGAACCCAGGCGCCAGCCGGCTCGACTTCACATAATCAACAAGCCCAGCGACCTGAGCCTCGAACGCCGCCGTCTCAACGAAAGCCGCTGGATTGATCGCCATGAAGAAAGTCGAGTTACCCCAGCGATCTGCGTCCGGATTGCTGCAACCTCCACCGGTGAGCGCGCCGGCAAGAACATCCATAACGAACGCCATCCCGAATCCCTTGTGCCCGCCCAGCGGCACAAGGCTTCCCGGCGGCGAGCCCCCGAGGACCGTCGGGTCTGTGGTGGGGCGCCCCTCGCTGTCGACGAGCCACCCCTCCGGTGCGGGCTCACCCCGAAGTGCCTTGATCGCCACCTTCCCCCCGGCCACGACGGTCGGCGACATGTCGAGGACAATTGGACCGTTCGGACCGGGGATGCCATATGAGAACGGGTTCACCGACAGTCTGCGGTCGATCCCGCCATAGGGCGCCGCGAGCTGTGCCCCGCCGTGCCCGTTTACCGTCAGGAAGCCAATCACGCCCTCGCTGGCGATCAGCTCCGCGTACTCGCCCAGGCGTCCCAAATGGCTGCAATTGCGGAGGGTCACGGCGACCAACGTGCCGCCCTTCGCCTTCTCAGCGGCTATGGTGGCTGCCTTCCAGCCCATCAACTGGCCCAAGCCCCAGTTTCCATCGAGCACCACGTGGGCAGGCCCCTCGGCAAGCACGTCCAGGCTTGCCCCAAAGACAATGTGGTCCTTCCGGGCCAACTCCACGTACATAGGAATGAGACGCACGCCATGGGAGTCGTGGCCCGCGAGGTTGGCCCCGACCAGGTGATCCTGGAGGCGGCGAACTTCCTCATCCGACGCCCCAATAGGCGAAAACGCATCACGCACCACTGCTCTAAGCTCATCAACCGCGAAGATTGGCACCTACCTGTCCTCCTTGAACATGATGTGCAAGATATCGTTGCAGCCGCCCCCGGAAACCTGCCGCGCTGAAGTATCACCGTTCGGAACCAGGGGGGGCGCAGATCCCTACTCTGCTGAGTGGTTCGTCAAGATCGACCCGGACAGGGCCGACCAGCGTACTGGCGCCGCAGACTAGCTGGAGAAGGCCTCACCCGCCACACATGGTCCGCGCATGCCCACGCGCATCTGTTCGCACACCAGCCTGGGCGCGCCTCCGAGCCCCGTCACCCCCGTGGGCGGAGGGACCTTTGGCTACGGCTGTCTCACTCACCGATGCCAGGGCTTGGGCTCGCCGGGCGGCTGCCGTTGGTACGGCAAAAACAGCCCCCGCGCGTGCCAAAGTAGTCGATTGGGGAGGGTTTGTGGAATGGCTATAGGAAGCGTTCCGGGGAGCTGGCCCTCAAGCGTTTTCGCCCGCAGCCGTCCGTGTCGCCTCTCACCCTGCCATCACCCGAAGCTCAGCCCGCGCTGCCTCCTCGAGGAGCAGCTGCATCGTGCCCGTGTACTCATCAGCGCTCATCTCGCCTGCCAAGACCGACTGCCAGTTCTGGACCCACACATCGCGCAATTCCGCGTTGATGTGGGTGGAACCCAAGCTGTTCACAGTCCAGGACGTAGCATCTTCGTCGGTGCTGAGCGACTCTAGACCGGCCGGCAGCGACGTGTCGCGAACGTTGGGTACCAAGCCCTTGTGCTCCGCCAGCAGCAACCCAAGGTTCTCCGGCGCGGAGAGGAACATCATGAAGTCGGCGGTCTGATCCAGTTTCTGGCCACTGTTGTATGCCGGAATGATGTAGTGCAGGTATCCCTCGGGGAAAAGAGCCATTGGCGGCTTCTCTGTCGCAAACTCAGAGGTGTCCTTGGGAATGACCGGAATGGGCCACGCGCCCCACTCGAATGGCCTCGACGCTGTTGGCACGTCGCGGTGCAGGCTGGCGTTTTCCTCCACCGTGGACAGCCGCGTAGCCGCTTCGCCGAGCAGGAAGAGGACATAGCCGATGTCGTCCTCAGCGCTGAAAGCGCGCTCAGGCGCATACTGCCACCATTCGGTCGCGATCCGGAAGGTGTCCTGGTACTCTGGCGAAGTGATGCCGTACTCACCATCGACCACGGCACGTGCTACCTCCGCGGGCGACGGTTCCCGCTGCTCGCCATCCGCGATTCCACTGAAGAGCTCGTGCATGAGCTGGTTGGCAACGGCGTCGAAGGTCTGTACCGCACTGGCAAGGCCGTAGTACACGCCGCACGGGATCTTGTTGTGCTCCCGAATTGACCCCAAGAGCTCAGTCTGCTCGGGCCACGTTGCTGGTGGCTCGAGCCCCATCTCGGTCAGGAGGTCCGCATTGTAGAACGTCCCCAGCGCCGTGCCATCGAGCCCGATCCGCGCCGTCTTGCCATTCGACCGGGTCTCGAAGGGTAGAATGAACTGGTTCCCCCAGCGCGGGCTGCCGGGGACGTAGCTGTTAGATGCGCGGAGATACGGGTCCCACAAACCAATCAGTCCAGCGTCCATCCATCGCTCGATCAGGGAAGGCTGATTGCAGAAGAGTAGATCCGGACCATCCTGGGCTACCAGGCGCTGCTCGGTCCAGGCCTGGATGTCGTCCCAGGCCGCCGGATCGATCGGCGTGTGGTTGACAGATACGTGAGGATGTAGCTCGTGGTAGCTAGAGAGGAGCGCCTCCAGGGCCATGCCGGCGGACCCGTCCTGTCCGGGACCGTATCCCTGGAAGTCTACGGTGATATCGATCTTTCCTTCCGCTGCCGGCGCTTCGGTGGGCTCTACGGCCTCCTCGGCCGGCTCTTCGGTCGCCCCCGGCGCATCTACCTCGACCGCTGCTTCTGTCGGGGCTTCCTCAGCCTCGGGCGGCGCCTCCGGCGGAGTCACAACAATCCTCGGCGCACACGCTGCAAGGACGGCCGCTGTCGTTCCAGCCCCAAGCAGCTTCAGCATCTGGCGCCGCGAAACAGGCCGCGTCCTCCCGCTTTCGCACACCGTTCTCCCCCCACAGTGAGATGACTCAGTGCTTACTCGGATGTCCCCCGCACGCCAGCCTGCCCGCGAAGGCAGGCTGCAGGCACCCAAGAAGGAGCGCGTCCCTTGGCTATCAGATGGTCGCACCCTTCACGCCGCACGATTCGGCGTGAGTCAGATACGCAGGACGCCTCCACTCTCCTCCATACAGCCGACAATCAG
>JAUVSX010000233.1 GCA_030596915.1 Chloroflexota bacterium
CCCTACTCTCCATCGCCGCGACCCTCCCACTCCTGTCTGATCCAGGCGCCAGAAACGCGCCTGGAATACTACCGCCGCGACCCACCGCGATTATATGCATCGCGCCCCCACAATCAACCTGGGGCGCAAGCAGGACGAAGCGAGTCAGCTAGCCCCTCACGCTTTCGAGCTCGGCGGCGCCCCGCCCGTTTGCCAAGCATCATTTCTGCGGGTATAATGTTCGGGTTCCGCCACCCTAGCTCAAACGGCAGAGCAGCCGCTTCGTAAGCGGCAGGTTTTGGGTTCGATTCCCAAGGGTGGCTCTGCCCCGCAGGCCCCCTCAGAGGGGCCTTCTTTCTAGCGCCCAGCTAGGGTGATCACTAAGCAAATGGTTGTCCGAAGCCCCCGCGACCCCTGGCGAGTTGTGTGGCAGGCTGCGGTCTACGACGGGACTCTGGCCCTAATCCTGTTCACTACCGCAGCCGCGCTAGCCGTCGCCGCTTGGTTTCCACAGATGCCTCGCGGCGATTCGGTCGCCTACGCCCGCCAATTATCCTCGCTGCAGGCCCGGTTCGGCAACGCCGCCCGGATGATGCAGTCGTTTGGCCTGTTCGACATCACACGCTCGTGGGGTTTCCGCTCGCTCGTGGCCCTCATCGCCGTCTGCGTAGTCCTGCGCACGATTGAGCTCGGCGGTCGGTTGCTGAACCGCACCGCGAGTTCGACAGAGAACGAAGTGCCCAACGAGGGAGGCTCGTTCTGGCCAGGCGCCGCGAGCGACCTCTTCTCGCTGCTATCCCACGCGGGCGTCCTGCTTCTGTTGTCTGGCGTTGTCGTGTCCCAGTTGTGGGGCTGGCATAGGTCCGCGCTGATCGTGCAGGGCGATGCGTGGGTTGTCCTGCCAGGAAGCGACACTTGGGTCGCGCTGAACGCCGACGGGCGGTCGGTGGCGCACAGTTCCGGCCTGCGCGTGCAAGCCGAGGACTGGGGACCTGGGGCCATCGTCCGCGCCACCGATGGCGCGGGACGGTCCCTATCCCTGCAACAGAATCCAGGAGCCGAACCGGCTCCCGAGCTGGCGGTACCGTTGGTCCAGGATCCCGACCTTGGGACCCGCGACGCTCTTCTCGCCATTCCCCAGGCGCAGCTAATCGTCCGCCTGCTACCCGAGGCCGAACTTGGCTCCGAGAGCACGGGCGGGCTGTTAGTGCAAGCCTATCGCAGCCCTTCTGGCGAACTGGTGGCCGAGGCCGTAGTCGGTGAAAAGGCCGCGCTGGAGATAGGCGACGTGACGCTTGAGATTGTGAGTTCCCCATACGCTCGGCTAGCTGTCACGCACAGCCCCGGCGCCGGGCTGAGTGCTGCGGGCGTGCTTGTCCTTCTGGGCGGTGTGCTGGCCACGGCCGGCCAGCGAGCGCTTCAGGATCGCGAGCGCACGGCGATGGAAGCAGAGCTTGGCGAAGACACCCAGCCGGCGCAACCCGCGCAGAGCGGGGAGGCCTGAGATGTCCTCCGCCGTCATCTTCGCCGGGCTAGCCTGCGGTCTATTGCTAGTCACTGGTGCCATCTTGATCCGGGGCCGCGCTGCACTCGTGCCTGGGCTACCCCGGGCAGCCCGATCGCTGGGCTGGTTGTCGGCGGCTGGGTTGGCGATCGCCGCGGGGCTCGCCTGGGCGGAGTATGGCGTCGTCGGCGCCCCCGCCCCACGTCTGCACCTGATCGCAGCACTCGCGGCGCCAGTCGTGTTGCCCCAGCGCCGCCGTCCAGTCGCAGCCAGCGTGATGCCCACGGCGGCGGCACTGGCTGTGGCAGTGATAGGCATCTTCTGGACGTGGACGGCGGGAGCAGTCCCCAGCGTGGCTTCTGCCGTCCCGGCGTCCGCCGACTCGCTCCCGTCGCCGTCGGTGACCATAGCCTCGTTGGTCGCCATCATCTGCGCCGGGCTGGCAGTGCGCGCCTTGGGTCAGGCATTGAGCGACATCATCGACCCAGCCCTCTCGACAGACCGGCGGCCCGCCCTGGTCTACGGTCCCCTGACGGTGCTCGTGGCCGGCGTTGCCCTTGTGAACCTCTGGTCTCGCGGCGAGGTCTGGGCCGGCACTCGCGCCGAGGTCGGGATTGCCAGCGCGTATCTGGCGTGGAGCGGTGTCTGGCTCAGCCCTAGCCCGTATCGCAGGCTGCGCCCGGTCTCGGTCGTCGCGGCCGCGTTTCTGCTCATCTGGGTTGTGCTGGCGCTGGTGTGAGAGAATCGATGCGACCTATCGTGATAGCCGTCGCTGGGGGCACGGGTTCAGGCAAGACCACCGTCGCGAACGAAATCCTGCGTCGCGTGGGCGCCGAGCACATCGCCTACATTCCGCACGACGCCTACTATCGAGACCTGATCCATCTACCATGGCATCTCCGCGCGCAGGTCAACTTCGATCACCCCGACGCGCTCGAGACCGAGCTGCTGATCGAGCACTTGCGGGCCTTACGAGCTGGCCACGCCGTTGAGATTCCCATCTACGATTTTACGACTCACACTCGAACCCAGAGCAAGCGCCGCGTCGAGCCCGCTGCCATCGTCCTGGTCGAGGGCATTCTCGTTCTCGCAGAGCCGGGGCTGCGAGAGTTGTTTGACGCGAAGCTGTACGTGGACACCGACAGTGACGTCCGATTCATTCGTCGACTGCGCAGGGACACTGAGGAGCGAGGACGCGGTGTCACCTCAGTGTGCGAGCAGTACTTGGCGACGGTCCGCCCGATGCATCTGGAATTCGTCGAGCCCAGCAAGCGGCACGCCGACGTGATCATCCCCGAGGGAGGTTTCAACGACGTCGCCCTCGGGATGGTCGCTGCCCGCATCGTGACCATGCTGGAGGAGCAGGCGGGTACCGTCTCGCCAGACTGAATCTCGGCGCTGGCTGGCCGGGAGTCCGGGACGCTCGGGGACCACTCCATTGGGGCATCTGCACGATGCTCGGCTTTCTATGCCTGCGCACCGTGGTATAATCCCGCGGCACCTTCCGAGTGGAACTGCCCGGCCGCCGGCTTGCACCAGGTCAGGAAGGGAGGATCCTGCTATGACCATACACTTGTACCTGTCGATGATACCCGAAGCGCTGATCGCTTCCATGCTCACGCCCGAGGAGTTCGGGGTCTACTACGCCGTCGGGAGCGCGAAGAAGTCGCGCGGGCAGGCGGTGTTCTTCGAGGTCGATCCCGCTTTCAGGCACGAGGAGCTAAGGATCGACGAGGGCTTCCGCCGTTGCGTTCCGCACGAAGACGGGAGCGCGAAGAGATCGATCTACATAGCTGTCTATCGGGCACTTGAGCGCGTGTCTTTGGATGCGCTTCAGAGGCTCTACCTGGTCACTCAAGATGGGCGATCGCTCGGACTGAATCCCAGCCCGTGCTGCCCTCCCGACACTCTCGGGCTGCACCTCTACAAGGAGATCGCGCCCGTGCACCCGCTGGTGGTCAGCAACCTTGGCGCGGCCGCATTCTTCGATCTCATAGTCCAGAACCCGACCAGTCTGCTATCACTGCCAGCCGTCTGCTTCGTTGAGCTGCGGCTTGGTGAGCTGGCGGAGGACCCACAGTACGGCGCCATCCGAGACCTCCCATACTCAAGCATCGCGCACTTGCGCCAGTGCCTCACAGATCTGAAGACAAAGACCGTCAGCGCGAAGATGGTCGACCGCGTCGACCCGGCGGGTTTCCCCTATCGCATGATCAAGAACGGCATTTGCGTGGGAAACCAGCGCGAGAGCCGGATACTCCACTTTGCCATGCCATCGCCGGAGGAACTACGCGCGAAGCACTACCGATGGTGGCGCTCGGCCAACGTCTGAGAATCACGATCGCAGGTGGCGGCGCGCGGGAATCCTGGGCGCTGGCCACATTGCGCGCCGGTTCCGCCGTTTGTCGCGCACACCGAACACCATTTCCGTGGAGGGCCAAGTATGCCGCAGTCTCAAGTCTGGCTGATCATCGCCATCGCCCTGGGAATCATCTCCGTTGGCGTGGCATTCGTGCTGTACTTCTGGGTTCAGCGACAGGACCCCGGGTCTGACAGAGCCCGCGAGGTAGCCTCATGGATTCGTGAGGGGGCAATCACCTACCTACGCCGGCTCTACACTGCTCTCACGCTCGTCGCAATCGCGCTAGGCATCGTGATCGCCGTCGTCTTCAGCTTCGACATCGAGCACCTGGGAACAGGGGCTGCCAACATCGATCCGCTACGGGGCGCTGCCATGGCGACGGCCTTCATCGCCGGATCAGTCTGCTCGGCGGTCGCCGGCTATATGGGCATGAGGGTAGCGGTGGCTGCAAATGTGCGCACCGCGACGGCGGCGGCGCAGAGCATCAATGCCGCCTTCCGGGTCGCCTTCTACGCCGGATCAGTGATGGGTTTGGCGATGGTTGGCCTGGCCACGATCGGGATGAGTGTTATCTATCTCCTCACCAACAACGCTGAGATCGTGCTTGGTTTCAGCTTTGGCGCCTCGGCGCTGGCCCTGTTGGCGAAGGCGGGTGGCGGCATCTACACCAAGACAGCGGATATTGCCGCTGACCTGGTTGGGAAGATCGAGATTGGAATCCCCGAGGATGACCCTCGGAACCCTGCCGTCGTAGCAGACAACGTTGGTGACAACGTGGGCGATGTGGCCGGGATGGGAGCCGACATCTTCGACAGCTACGTCGCCAGCACCGTAGCTGTGATGCTCCTGGGAGCCTCACTCTTCGCAGCTGACCCCGAGGCGGCAGCCCAGTACTCGGTGTTCCCACTCGTCCTGTGCGCCCTGGGGATCGTCGCCTCGCTGATTGGCATTCAGTTCGTGCGCGTGGGCAAGAGCGGCAAGCCGGGGCGCGCGCTCAACCGCGGGACGATCATCACTTGCGCGATCTTCGGCGTCTTTGCAGCGGCTGTTGTGCTGCTGGGCAACTACAGTTTGGGAGTGCTCTGGCCCGCACTGGCTGGGCTCGTCACGGGCGTCGTCGTAGGCTTCACCACGGACTTCTTCACCTCGGTCGACTCGCGCCCTGTGAACGAGACAGCCCGTGTCTCCGGTTCCGGCGCCGCGATCAACATCATCACCGGCTACAGCTACGGTCTGATAAGCGTCGTTCCCCCTGTGATCGGGATCGCCGCCGCTACGTTGGTCTCCTTCTTCCTCGCCGAACAGGCCGGCATTCCCGGCGTCTACGGCGTAGGCATCAGCGCGGTAGGGATGCTGGCCGTCAGCGGAATGATCGTCTCCTCCGACGCCTACGGCCCGATCGTCGACAACGCCCGAGGCATAGCGGAGATGGCCGGTATGTCGCAGGACGTCATCGACACCGCCGACGTCCTCGACGCAGCCGGCAACACTGCCAAGGCCATTACGAAGGGATTCTCCGTCAGCGCCGCCGCGCTGACCGTACTCGCGTTGTTCGCGGCCTACGCCGAGGTCGTGGGCGCCAGGGGGATCGAACTGGCGATCAGCCTCAGAGACCCGATCGTTATCGCGGGGGTGTTCCTGGGCGCGATGACTCCGGCTCTGTTTAGCGCCCTCTTGATGCTGGCCGTGACCAGAAATGCCTTCGATATGATCGAGGAGATCCGTCGGCAGTTCCGTGAATTCCCGGGCATCCTCGCAGGCACCCAGCTACCCGACTACGACGCCTGCGTTGGCCTCGCAGCCCAG
>JAUVSX010000044.1 GCA_030596915.1 Chloroflexota bacterium
ATTGGAGATACCCGTCAGGTGCGGAGTCCGTCCATCCCGAGTCCGCATGCTGACCACAGTCCCGCCGGCAGCTTCATCCAACTCGAGGAGATAATGGGCCGTTCTTACCTCGACTCTGCTGCCCTGACGACTCCATTCTGGCAACTCCGATCGCTGCGCTGACACACTCGCCCGGGGCAAGGGTGAATCAAGGCGTTGGAGGACTGCGTTCGTCGCGTCCTGCGCCTGCTCAAGCCAGGGAATCTGCTCCTCTTCGACGACTCTGTCCGGCGAGGTGCCGGTGACAAAGTCGTGGTGGTTGGAGACGACAGCGCTCCACCAGGCATCTTCAAGGTCCCCTGATATGTCGCGATCGGCTCTGTGATTCTCGGGCAAGAACGACAGCTTCTCGGCAAGCAGCAGATCATCGACAAGCTCACGGCACTGCTTCTTGAGCACCGGGCGGGCGGTATAGAAGCCAGTCCAGTAAGGGTTGGGGTCGAGTTCCAGCACCGGCAGATCATCCTGGTGGCCTGCGACCAGCGCCAGGTAATCATCCAATCCAGCATTGTCAGCCCAGATACCCGTGGTCGGGTAGTGATTCTGATTGTAGCGATCGAGAAGAGACACGAGACCGGGGATCGGCTCCACGAAGTCAAAGCCGATTGGACAGAGCATGTACGGCGTGCGACTGTAAGGGGCAAGCCGGCCAACGAACTGCTTGATGCGGCGGGCAATGTGGCGGTCAGACCGGGCTGGGAATGCAACCCGGGCAAGATACACCCGGCTCAACCCAACGTACGCGAGCATGTCTCCTTGCCCATATGTGAAGGCATTCCAGTGACACAGCACCTGCGCGCCATTCCGGTCTCGCCACACAAAATCGAGCGTGCGCTCTTGATTCAGCAGCCGGTCGGCGCTTGACCCCGGTCTGGGAAATCGCCTGGGCGACTCCAGGTCGCATCCCAGAAAGAACATCCCATCAATCCGGGTGATGGCCGTGCGGTCAAATCCCGCAGCCTTCAAGAGCGAGGGAAGTGCTGGCGAGCACCCGAAACTGTCTGCGAAGTAGGCCAATCGTGGTTCCTGCGTCATCCCGTGCGCACGCAGCCATTCTTGGCCGATGAGCAGATCGCGCAGGATGGCCTCTGCGCTGGGAATCAGCGTGTCGGCGGTCGTTACGCCGCTGCTCGTCAGTCGCAAACGTCCTTCGTTCACCAATGACCGGACGCTGTCCCGCTGTGCAGGGCATCGATCCCAGACCATGCGCAAGAAAAACACGCACTCGATAGAGTAGATGCGGCGCGGTTCTTGTTGCAGTTCGTCGATGGCTTGGTCGAGGTTGGAGCGCACAAACCGATCGAAAGCCTCCTCGGACGTAAGCATCCAGTTAGGGTCCCAATGACTGGACTCCGAAAAGACGAGCACTCGTTCGGCATCATCAGGAATACCCAAATGATGGCGCAATGACTCACTGGCTGGCTGACTGAGGTCTGTCTCCATATGCTTATAGTCGCCCGGATAGGTTCCCGAAGCCGGTATTCGCTTCCTGATTGCTCACCCCTGGCGAAAGTTCACCAGGACGGGGTAGCGCCCTCGCGAAACTGGACACATTGTCCCTGAACTAGCGTTGGTGTCCAACGCCAGGCGTTTGGTACAGCCGCTACCCTGCTGACGCGCTCGTGTTACCATTACTGCCAAGGCACGAGCCGCACCACGACCAAAGGAGCCACGAATGCCACAGAACCAACTCCTCTATCTCTCCCAGGCTGATGTCGCGTCCGTCGGCCTGACGCTGGCCGAGACCATCGCCCTGCTCGAGACCGCGTTCCGCGAGAAGGGCCAGGGTCGCGTCGAGATGCCCCCGAAACCCGGCATCCATCCTGGCGCCGGCGACAACTTCATCCACGCGATGCCCGCCTACATCCCAGCTATGGACTCGGCCGGCATCAAGTGGGTGAGCGGCTTCCCCGACAATCACCAACGTAACCTGCCCTACATCACCGGCCTGCTCATCCTCAACGCCACCGAGACCGGCTTGCCCATCGCAGTGATGGACTGCGTGTGGATCACCGCCATGCGCACCGGTGCGGCGACGGCCGTGGCTGCCCGGCGGCTGGCGCGGCCCGATTCGTCCGTCGTCGGCATCCTGGGCTGCGGGGTTCAGGGGCGCACCAATACCGAGGCTCTCCAGGTGCCCTTCCCGTTGGAGCGGGTGATGGCCTACGACGCGAGCGCCGAAGCAGCCCGCAGCTACGCCGAGGACATCCGTGCGCGCCTGGGCCTCGAGGTGGTCACGGTCGAGACGCCACGGGAGGCCGTGACCGGCTGCGACATCGTCGTCACCGCTGGTCCGATCCTGAAGCAGCCCCACGCTACCATTCAGGCGGGCTGGCTGGATGCGGGCGCCTTCGCCTCCCTCGTCGACTTCGACTCGTACTGGCACCCGGATGCGATGAGGGAGACGGCGAAGTTCTGCACCGACGACGTGGCCCAACTGCGCCACTACCAGGAGATCGGCTACTTCCAGGACATCCCGCCGGTCTACGCTGACCTCGGCGAGTTGGTCTGCGGGGAGAGGGTGGGGCGCGAGACCTCGACCGAGCGCACGATGACGTGCAACCTGGGCCTGGCGATGGATGATATGGCCGTGGCGCCCACCATCTACCGGCGCGCCTCAGAGCAGGGCATCGGCGCCTGGCTACCGCTCTAGCTGTCGGTGCGTCGCACCTGAATCCAGCGATCAGGAGCCGAGCCTTAGCTCACTTGCTTCACCACGGAGACACCGAGTCCACAGAGGAATCCAGGAACACTCTTATGACCCCGTGTTCTCCGTGCCTCTGTGGTGCTGCTCTTCCCCCAGGTATGGAACCCTGGCCTACGTTCGCCGAGAGCAGCGACACTAGCAAGGGGCGCTAGCTGCCCAGTTGCCGCTTGACGGGGAGGCAAATGGAGGCGCTAGGCCACGCCACCGACCCGCGCCATCTGCGTCCGGATATAGCTGGCGCAGTCGAGGAGATCGTCGCCCTCCCTGGTGCGATCCCCCGAGAGTCGGTAGGCGTCCTTGACACCCTGGCCCATTGTCTCGTCTCCGAGAATGCGACCGAGGATACTTCGGCTTCTGGCGTACCCTAAGCCTCGATGAGCCAGACTAGAGAGCCCCCTGACCAAGTGGGTTGCGGACAAGGGAACGACTCTCTGGAGGCTGCGAATTGCCCACGTGCCCCAGCCACTCCTGCGACTGACGGTCTCTAGCACCACAACAGCAAATGGAGAGACGGACGCCCGGGTTAGGTTTTCGTTTGATTCGACACCTAGATTCTGCCCAAAGTATGCGACAAGCCATCGTCATCGCACGGCCACGACACGCTCTGTGAAGCGAAAACCTGTCAGGTTTCCACTGCATTGCCGTGGCGAAGCGCTCGGGCAGGAACGGCTCCCGGGCTTGTCGTGATCGCTATGGTTCACATGCGGGCTAGTTGGGGCGAATACAAGGCGACAGGCTTGGAAAGGATAGCCTGCCTTCGGGGCCTCCCTTCATTCCTTTTGTGCCAGAACCATGGGACTGCGTGTTGCTACCTTAGCAGGCCGAAGCCTTGAAGGGTGCGCTCAAGGCCACTTGCAGGCACTTCGTCTACGATCTCAAGTTCGAGCCCCCACTGTCCCCATCCAGTTCCCACAGCTGCATTGATCAGTGTGGTCTTCCAGTCTGGGAAGATGTTCCCTATGAATGGGATGTCGGGGATGGGGTAGTATCCCTCGACGACGCCGAGGAGGTTTCCTCTCAGCTCTTCGTCCCACATAATCTCTAAGGCGGTTTCCCTATCTACCGCTAGCTCTAAGCGAGCCGGATCGACAGTGATGCCAATCACGTCGAGGTCATCACCATACCCAAGGGCATAGAGCCTTACCATGTCTTGGACTTCATCTATGTCTACACCCAGTCCAGCGAGTATTGTGCTGACCCTCATAGGTGAATCGCCGCCGATGCCAAAGTTCCCCTCACGATCAATCGCCAGTGTCGGCACAATGAATAGCTTCGCTGGTTCACTATCCGCGGCCTCGTAGTCCAGACTGGTCCTTTCAACATCGCCTTCGAGCCCCACCGCCACCTCAAGATGCGCTTCCTCGAGGATGTCGGTGATTTTTTCCATCGGTACCGAGTCTGAGAGGAACAAGCCTGCGACGCTTGGGAGAGTCTCTGGGTTGACGGCAACATACGGCATCGGAGCGCCGGCCACAGAGAAGCGGAATTGCATATTCTCGCCATCCCAGACGGCAGCCAGGGGTAGGGCGTCAAGGTATGGCTCGATTGCGTCCATGTCGACAGCTACGCCCATTGCTCCGAGGTCGTAACCCGCGACCATGACGCCGCCGTCATCGGCGAGCTCGACTACAATCGGCTTTCCGATGCTGAGTGTCGGCACGCCTTCCTGAGAAGTATCGGAAACGTGTAGAATCAGCTCGACACTGGTATCTGCTATCCACGGTTCGGCCTCAGCTAGGTACTTTGGAACATCCCCAAAGTCCCAGTAGAGGAACTTGCCGACAGCGGGTAGCATCTCGACGGCAGCCGCTCTGCTATCTGCATCCCACCCGAGTCTGCCCCAGCGACCGTCGCCTGCGTCAACCAGCAAACCATCTTGGCCTGCGGAGATTGCGAGCTGTTCTATGTCGTAGTCCGCGAGCACTGTTGTGGGGATCGAGGGTAGCGTGAACTCTATGCCCATGTCCTCAGCTAAGTCTCGAACCTCCTCTATAGAAAACCCTGCAACAGAGATTGGGACCAGGCTCCCTTCGTCTTGTGCCACCGTTGCGCCGAGCGAAACCACATTCTTCTCCGCACCTTCTGAGGGTTCAAGGTCGTCTGCAAGGGTAACTTCGGCCTTGCCCTCCGCCGGAAAACGAAAGATCACTGTTGCCTCGCTCCCGGTTAGTAGGGGTAGCAGCCATTCCTCCATATCCCCAACACCGAGCGTAGCCAGAGCCTCCGCCATAAGGGGGTCTGAGGCCTCAGCTACAACGAGCAGCTCGTCATTTGCATACAGGCGGAGTTCCTGGGTGCCGTCTTCCAAGAAAGCCTTCGTTATGGCAATGCTTTCGAGTCCCGCGTCGACTGCGTTCTGCACCTGTTCGGGGTTCGCTTTTGGTAGTTCCATCTCCATCCCAAACAGCGCGAACAGAGTGTTGAGTGACGCGTAACTCTGATCCTCGAGCCTCAGATTGCCAGCGATGAAGTTGGGGAGGCCCGGGAAAGGCATCATGCCTGGGCTTTCGATGCCTACACTTGCTATCCACTCACCGTTCTCTTCAAAGTCGACTTCCAGTACGATGTTGAAAGGCTCACGAGGCTCGCCTTGTGCTTCTGCGGCAACCTCGCTAGAAGGTTCCGGTTCCGCTGCAAGAGCAAGCTGAGGGAAAACCATTATGCCAATCAACACAATGAGAACTACAGCCAACGTTCTTAGACGCATCCTACTTTCGCTCCTTCCAGTATGTGGATCTTGGTCCTTCTCGGTCCCGGCCTAGCAAATCCTGACGATGTTGGTTTCAATCTGCCATTTTATCCTCCAAAGTTCAAACGCATGAAAGACACTAGGGTTAGCACAACTGCCAGCCAGTTTGAGATGGTAAGATGCGATTCATGAGATCGAGAGCTTCATTGGTAGCAAGCGGTAACCATCTTCTGGAACCCTTCGCGCCCTGGGAAAGACGAGTGACAACCTCTCTGGGCAGTGTGCAGACCGGGAACATAGATGACACGTGTTCGTCGGTATGGGTGACACGCTCGGTCAGTCATCGTTTTCGTCTACCACCATGATCTGCGCAGCTTGCCCGGTCCCGGAGTACCCGCGGAGGGCTTTGCAGATCGTGATCCTACGGTTGTGGCAGGAGATCCGGTCGCCAGCAACGCAGCAATCGCCCAACTCGCTGTCTGCTGCAGAACGCTCTGAATACCTGCCGTTCCGGTCCCTCATTGACTCACGGCGGCTACATCTAGCAGCTTCACGAAAGAAGCCTCCCGCGAGGGTGACTGAGCGTCCTTGCGAGCGAGGGCTCGCATCGCGCGAGGCCCCCCGGCGTGCGACACGAACAACCGACCAGCGACTGGGACTAGACCCAGTACACTGGTCGGTTGTGGTACTGCGGATTGATTGTAGGAAGCCGGGGACGGACCATCACCTCAACGGCGATGCACCCCGACACATGCTTCAGACAGCCGTACAGCGACACGCTGGCATTCTCCGTGGAGAGAGCGCCGCAGCCGGGGTGTCGCTGCGCCCCCTCGTTGCCTGTCGCATAGCGGATTGGAATAAGAGCCGCTACTATGATGTGATACGATTAATGGCTGTTCTCACACACATTATACCACAGTTCAGGTAGGAAATCAATAGCCAAATCCACCAATCTGACGCGGTGTACCCAATCCGATGGCTGAAGGCGCTACATCGAAACAGACAGCAGCCGACACACCACGGAGACACCGAGTCCACAGAGGAATCCAGGAACACCCTTCTGACTCCGTGTTCTCCGTGCCTCAGTGGTGATTCCTCTCTGACTCGCTGACTCGTTGACTCGCTCACTCGCCATTCCCCAACTTTCCTCAGCTCGCGGGCACATGTATACTACACTCCAAGCCCGACCACGTTCCCCGGAGAGGTGATTCGATGACCCATACCGCTGTCTGGATCGATCCACACCCGTTCCCGTCCCTGGACCCGGATCGCCGCATTCTCGGCGAGGCGGACGTCGAGTTCCTGCTCCATCTCTGCGAGAGCGAGGACGAGGTCATCGACTTCGCGCGCGACGCCGATCTCCTTATGGTCATCACGCAGAACCCGATCACACGCCGGATCATGAGCTCCCTGCCCCGCTGCAAGGCCATCATCCGGCACGGCATCGGCCTGGATAGCATCGACGTCGATGCGGCGACCGAGCTGGGTGTGCTGGTGGTCAACAACACTTCCTACTGCATTGAGGAGGTGTCTGATATGGCGATGGCTTTCCTTCTCGCCGCGACGCGGAGGATCCCGCGCCTCGACCGCGCCTTTCGCGCGGGCATCTGGGACTACGCGATGATGAGGCGCGGCTTCCGGTTGAGGGAATGCACGCTCGGCCTGCCGGGCTCCGGCCGCATCGGGCGACGGGTCGCGCAGAAGGCCGCCGGGTTCGGGATGCGCGTGCTGGCCTACGATCCCTACGTGGCCCCCGGGGACGCCGCTGAGCTCGGCGTCACACTCGTGTCCCTCGATACGCTGCTTGCCGAAGCGGACTTCGTCTCGATCCACTCGCCTTTGACCCCGGAGACGCGGCACATCGTCGGCGAGTCTGAACTGCGGATGATGAAACCGACCGCCCACCTGATCAACACAGCGCGCGGAGGCATCGTGGATACGGCGGCTCTGGCCACGGCCCTGGCGGAGGGGTGGATCGCTGGCGCAGCACTCGATGCGCACGAGGGATTGCCGCCCATTCCGGAGGATTATCCACTACTGGAGCTGGAGAACGTCATCCTGACGCCGCACGTCGCCTGGTACTCGGAGCAGGCGATGCTCGAGTTACAGGAGGGGTGCGCCTACGAGGCGGTGCGCGTGCTGCGGGGTGAGATGCCCCTGTCGCTAGCGAATCCCAAGGTGCTCGAGCAGCCTACCTGCCGCGTCCCTGAGCTGCGAGTGCGCTGACGCGCCGCCCCTGACAGCACGTCGACACTCCCGGCCGAGCGGCTAGCGACCCCTGTTTTCGCTTGTCAAGAACAGACCCTTTCGCTCGCTCTCTCTGCGTTGGGGTCGCACTCACCCCTGAGCGGTATCGCCGCCTGTCGCGTAGCCTGGCGGCTGTATCTCCTCAGTGATCGGGGGCACATACGGCTTGCCCGCGGTGCTCCTGTCGAACTCCTGGCGGATTGCGACCAGGAGATTGGGGTCAGAGAGAAGCTCGGCCGCGGTAAGCGCCATGATCTTCGCGGCGTGCATCATTCCCTTGTGCCCAATCGACATGCCGCAGGTGGCCACGTTGCCCCAACTATGGCCGGGCACGCCGGTAGTGAAGCACGTTGTACCCAACATACTTACGGGGACAAGCTGGCTGAGATCGCCCACATCCGTCGATCCCGTGCTGACGACCTGTGCATCCAGCGCGGGGAAGTTGCCCCCGATCAACGGCATGTCGCGATATTCGTCCAGCTTGGCCGCCATCTCGGGTGGAAGCTTGTAGTGCTCGATCGCGTCCTCAATGTAGTCGGCGTTCGTGCGAGGAAACGCATCGTTGACCGCCTGAGCGTAGTCGATCTCTCCCTGCGTGAACGTGATCGGCCCAATCAGCTCCATTGCCCGGTACTGCAGGTCCGCCAGGGTGTGGTTGCTGAGCACAGGCGAGTACCCGTCCTCGACCGTGATCTCAACGGTCGTCTCCGTCATCATAGCTGCGCCCTCGGCCACCTTGCGGACGCGCTCGATCACCTCCGCGAGGTAGTCCATCTTGGCGGCCCGCAGGTAGTAGTAGACCTCGGCCTCTTCGGGGACGATGTTGGGCGCCTTGCCACCCTCGGTGATGATGTAGTGCATGCGCACGTCGTCCTTGACGTGCTCCCGGAGGTAGTTGACGCCAACGTTCATCAGTTCGACTGCATCGAGGGCCGAACGCCCCTCGTGTGGGGAACCACCGGCGTGGGCGGCCCGGCCGTAGAACCGGTAATAGATGGCGTTCACTCCCACCGAGCTTCCCTTGCCAGGCATGTTCATACTACCGGGATGGTAGTTCAGGGCCGCGTCGAGGTCGTCGAACGCGCCCGCGCGGGCCATAAACACCTTGCCGCCGCCCTTCTCCTCCGCCGGACAGCCGTAGTAGCGCAGGGCGCCGGCTGCTCCGCTGGCCTGCATCCACTTCTGCACGGCCACAGCCGATGCGACCGCCCCCGTCCCGAGCAGGTTGTGCCCGCACCCATGCCCTGGTGCGCCCTTTTCAAGAGCTTCCTTGGTAGGCTGGTTCTTCTGAGACAGCCCTGGCAGTGCATCGTACTCGCCAATGAAACCAAGGACAGGCTTTCCCTCTCCCCATTCCGCCACGAACGCCGTATGGATGCCGGCTATGTTCCAGGTGATCGAGAAGCCCTGGTCTTCCAGATAGTCGGCCTGCAGGCGGGAAGCCTCGAACTCCCGCCACGCCAACTCGGGCTTGCGCCATATCTGGTCTGCCATTTCGATGAACTGTGCCTGATTCTGGTCCAGCCAGTCGGTCACTACCTGAGCCGATTCGGGTGTACTCATTACCATGCGTCTGTGGTCCTCCTTGGTTATGTGGTGGGTGTCGCAGCCTCTGGAGGTCCTGACCCCTGAGGCTGCATTCCATTCTGACTGTGATACAGGAAGTCTCAAAGCTGTGCAAGTCGGGCAGCCCCTCACGCCGGTACGATGAGCCGCTCTCGCAGCGGCCAGGCGACGCGGCGTGCTGGAGCCTGAGCCCGTCCCATCCGCGAGCACGTCACTCACCAGAAGAGCGGGTGAGACCGCTGCGACAAGGTCCAGGTAGGCAAGCTTCGATGCGGGAAGACGGCGGAGCCGAGGCCCGAGACGTGACCCCGTGGGCGCGCCAGTGGGTTGGCGGTTGAGTATGGGCGGACCGCCTCTGCCCAAGGTGGGCGCGGGCATCGGGTGGAACACAGGCGAGAGCGGGTGTACAATGAGCCCCGTGGCCGCCGGTTCTACACTCCACGGAGCGGCCACGGTGAGGAGAGAGGTTGGAGACGTATGAGGGGGCAATCACCTGCTTGGCTTGCCGCAACACGGGGAGGCAGCGGGCGCATTCCCGCCCGCACCGCGGAGAGGCGGCCCGGGTGTCGCACCGGCGCAGGTGTCGCTTGGAACTGGACTTCCCACCCGGGGACACTTGAGTGAACGGTGGTCGGGTGGCTGAAGCGGTCGAAGTTTGGAAGCGTCGCGCCAGGCAGCTCAGGACCGATACGTATGCCTTGTACCTGGCCACCAGGGATCCCAGAGTCCCATGGTACGTCAAGGTGCTTGCGGCAATCGTTGTTGCGTATGCCTTCAGCCCCATTGACCTCATCCCCGACTTCATTCCGGTCCTGGGCTACCTGGATGATCTAATCCTGGTGCCGCTTGGGCTCGTCGTGGCGGTGAAGATGATCCCGCAACCGGTCTGGGATGATTGCAGGGAGAGGGCAGAAGAAGCGCTCGGCCAGGACCGGCCCAGAAGCTGGATCGCCGCCGGTATCATCATTGCCATCTGGCTGTGTGCCGTGGCTCTGACCGTGGCATGGGTGGTGCGCGCGACGCGACGGGTGCCGAGTGCCGGTAGGTGACGGCTGTGCCCACGGCACTGGCCTGGATGAGTCTGGGTGAGTGAGCTCCTCCGACCAACTCTTCAAGACGATCCACGCAGGCCATCCCTAGCACGCGACGACCGTCGAAGTGCGCTGGCCGGTGGACTGTCGGCCTTCCTACCCCTTCGTGGCCACGATGGCAAAGCCGCCCACGAACATCAGCCAATGATCCCAGCTTCCCGGCGGCGCGTCGGCGTACTCGCGGAAGTAGTGGGGCGCGTCCTGGACCCGGCGAATGGACAGCCCCACGTCGAGAAGGCCGTTGAACACCTCCCCCAAATGGTGCCGGAACTGAATGCAGTCCGGGCCGTCTACGCCGGGACGGAGAACCTGTTCTGTCACGCCGTACGGTACAGTGAGGCGGTAACCCTCGCCGTCCCAGGAATCGCAGTCCACGAACTCCGTGGCGGGATTGGGGAAGTGCACACGGTATACCCCGCCCTTCCTCAATACCCTGGCGACGCCGGCGTAGACCTGGCGCGCGTCTGGCACCCAGGACATGGTGTTCCCCTGGTACACGAGGTCAAAGGACTCGTCAGCGAGGCCCGATAGGTCGCGCATGTCCCCTTGGATGGCTACGAGGTCGTAGCCATAATGCGCCGCCGCTGTCCTATCTCCATCAAGTTGTCCCTCGGTCAGGTCCAGCACCGTCACGCGCGCGCCAAGAAGTCCGAACACAGCCGACTGTTGGCCGCCGCCGGAAGCGAGGCACAGCACGTCCTTCCCGCCAGCATCGGCCAGCACACTGAGGGGGACCATATCGTCCAGTCCGTCGGGTACGGTTTCCAGCGTGCCGCTGACATACCGGCGCAGGAGAGCAGGGTCAAGGTCCAGCCACGGGACCGTGCAGCCGACGCCCGTTTCCACTGCCCATTCCCAGTGCCGCTGGTTCAGAGCCGCGATTCTGTCATAGTCGCTCATTCCATCCACCTTTCCTCAGTGCGTTGCACGTGGTTCTCACAATGCGGGTGAGAGCCTGCCCAAAGCGTCGACTAGCCAGGCCGTGATCCTCCGAAGTCCCACCTACTGCCACAGCGAGGGCATTCCATCTCTGTGTCTAGCGCCTCTATGGCAATTGACAGCGCGTTCTGTCCCTTGATTGCAGCAAGAGATGAAAGCAGGTAGCGAAGGTCGTTCTCATTGAGTTGCGGATCTTCGAGAACCCCAGCACTATCGGAGGCGCCCAGGACAGGCCAGGAGGAGATCCAACGGCGCGTTCGGCACGCCGCGCATTACGCTCCCTCCCTGGATACGGCGAGAGAACGTGCTGCTGGCGTGCGGCGAGAGGTCCAGGCGGCGTATCC
>JAUVSX010000338.1 GCA_030596915.1 Chloroflexota bacterium
CGTCACCCGCGAGCTGACCCTCTACGGGTCATGCGCGTCGCGCGGCGAGTATCCCGCGTGCCTGGACATGATCGCGCGAGGCGCCATCGACGTGGATACGATGATCAGCGCGGTCGCCCCTCTGGCGGACGGCGCCCGATGGTTTCAGCGCCTCCACGACCGCGAGCCCGGTCTTATGAAGGTCATCCTGGCGCCGTGAACGACCCGGTCTCGCCCAATCGCATTGGCCGCCCAGTCCGGATCACCCGGATCGGCAGTACCTGTCCAGCGATTTGATTCGCCAGCGACGGGACGAGCTGAACGGATCAGAGGAGAACAACTAGCGATGAAGATAACTGAGATCAAGGCCTTCCCCGTCTGGGTAGGGCACCGGAACCAGTGTGTTGTGAAGGTCGAGACTGACGAGGGGTTCTACGGGTGGGGCGAGGCGGGGCTGTCGGGCCGCGAACTGGCGGTCGTGGGGGCCGTTCGACACTACCGGGAGTTCCTCATCGGTAGGGATCCAATGCGCATTGGCGCCCTGTGGCAGGAGATGTACCGCAGCCAGTACTTCGAGGGCGGGCGCGCCCTCACCGCCGCGATCTCAGCCATCGACATCGCGCTGCACGATGTGGTGGGCAAAGCGCTTGGCGTTCCCGTGTACCAGCTCCTTGGCGGCAAACACCGGGACCGCGTGCCCTGCTTTGCCACGACGGGCGCCCCAATGGGACCGCAATTGATCGACGACGTCAAGCTGCTGATGGAACACGGGTGGGAAGTAGTGCGGACTGTGCCGGGTCATCCCCGCCGGGAGGACGCTGCCCACGTTTTCGAACCCAGGGAGTCGATCGCGCTGACCGCGACGTGGCTTGTCAAGCTCCGCGAGGAGGTGGGAACGGAGCTGGTGCTGGGCATCGATTACCACCATCGGCTCAACGTGGCCGAGACAGCCTCCTTCTGCCAGCGCATGCCGTCCGGCACGCTTGACTTCCTCGAGGAGCCCATCCGCGCCGAGACCCCCGAGGCCTATCAGACGCTGCGGACGATGGTCGATGTCCCCTTCGCCATTGGCGAGGAGTTCTCGAGTAAGTGGGCCTTTCTCCCGTACATCGAGAGGGGGCTGACCAATTTCGCCCGCATCGACGTCTGCAACGTCGGCGGCCTGACCGAGGCCAAGAAGGTGGCCGGATGGGCCGAGGCCCACTACATCGACCTCATGCCCCACGATCCGCTCGGTCCGATCTGCACGGCGGCGACCATCCACCTCGCCGCCGCGGTGCCCAACTTCGCCTGGCTGGAGTGCCGCACCTCACCAACAGAGAGCTCGGCCGCTGGCGATGCCGATATGTTCCCCATTCAGCCGGAGCTGGAAGGGAGCTGCTTCCCGGTGCCCGATTCGCCCGGCCTGGGCGTGGAGTTCAACGAGGCGTTGGCGTCGGAGCAGGCTTTTCGGTTCTGGGAGGCGCCGCACCTCCGTCGCACGGACGGCAGTCACACGAACTGGTAGCCATAGGGAGGCAACCAAGATGACCATCCATCGTATCGAACCCAGCGTCTACTACTACACGTTCGGCCCCCACGAGCCGGCCGTGCGAATCCATAGCGGGGACACCGTCATCGCCGAAACACGGGACGCCCTCGGCTACGACACGAAGCGCGATCCCATGCCCGAGGATATGAAGCAGCCTGCCGAAGATACCTCGCTGAGGGAATCGAATCCCGTCGTCGGTCCGGTCTACGTGGAGGAGGCGAAGGAGGGCGATCTGCTCGCGGTGCACATACGGCGCATTCGCCTGAACCGCGACTTCGCGATCAGCAAGCAGGGCGCTCACTTCGGGTCGCTTTCCGGCGAGTGGCCTGGGCATATGCTCCTCTACAACGATCCGATACCCACGATCTGGACCGAGTGGAAGATCGACCTTGACCGCAATATGGGTCTGCTCGAACTGCCCAACAGCCGGCTGAAGCACGTGGAGATTCCCCTGCATCCTTTCCTCGGTTCTATCGGCGTGGCGCCGCGGTTCGGCCGGATTGAGACAACGCTGACCCCGGGCGAGTACGGTGGCAATATGGATTGCGTCGACACCGGCGAGGGAACGACCCTGTACCTGCCGGTTTGGGTTGACGGTGGGTACCTCTCGTTCGGCGACGTGCATGCTGCCCAGGGAGACGGAGAACTGAACGGCACGGCGCTGGAGGTGACGGCCGAGGTCACGCTCGACATCGAGGTGCTCAAGGGTCGCACGGCGCAGTGGCCGCGGATCGAGAGCGACACGCACATCATGGTTGCCGGAAGCACCCGCCCGCTGATGAACTGCGTCCGGCTGGCGCAGATCGAGCTTCTGAACTGGCTCGTCGACGAGTATGGGTTCCAGCGCGAGGAGGCGTGGCAACTGAACGCCCAGGTGGGCACGATGCGGATCGGCAACGTGGTGGACCCCTGCTACACCGTCGTGGCCAAGTGCCCCAAGCGTTATCTGCCGTGACCTCCCCAGAACCTATTGCCATTCCCCCGGGGTGGCGGCACGAAATGTGTCTTGCCCGAGGGTACGTAGTGGACGTCAGGATCGTGGGTGGCGCACACCTGCCGCTTGTGCTAACATCCAGCCGTGGAGGAATGGTATGCCGCTTAGCACCGGCGAGACCGTAGGAGACCGCTACAGAGTTATCACGCGCCTGGGCCAGGGCGGGATGGGGGCCGTCTACCAGGCCTGGGACACGCGGCTGAACCGGCCCATCGCGCTCAAGGAGATGACCCCACAGGCCGGCCTCGACCCTGCGGCGCTCGCCGACCTGCGGCGGCAGTTCAAGCAGGAGGCGCAGGTGCTCGCCACCCTGTCCCATCCCAATCTGGTGCGCGTCTCCGACTACTTCTCGTGGGGCGGTAGCGAGTACCTGGTGATGGACTTCGTGGAAGGGGACAGCCTCGCGGCGAGAATCCAGCAAGGGGGAGCCCAACCGGAAGCCCGTGCACTGGCCTGGTCCCGGCAACTGCTGGACGCCCTCTCCTACTGCCACGGCCGGGGCGTGCTCCACCGCGATATTAAGCCTCAGAACATCATCATCACGCCGCAGGGCAGAGCCTTGCTCGTCGATTTCGGGTTGGTGAAGCTGTGGGATCCCCTCGACCCGCACACGCGCACCGTCATGCGGGGAATGGGTACGCCGGAATACGCCCCCCCCGAGCAGTATGACACCGGGCCGGGACACACTGATCCGCGCAGTGACATCTACGGTATGGGGGCCACCCTCTATCACGCTCTCACGGGCAAGCTGCCCCCGACCGCAACCCAGCGCATGGCCAGCCCAACTTCGTTCATCTCGCCCCGCCGGCTGAACCCGGCCATCAGCCCCGGGGTTGAAGCCGTCGTCCTCAAGGCGCTTGAGATCCCCAAGGATCGCCGCTTCCAGAGCGCGGACGAAATGGCGCAGGCGCTCGGAGTGAGGCGACCTTCGGCGGGTGCGCCTGCGCCTCAGACCACGGACAAGGCGCCGGTGCCAGCCGTGGCGGTTTCGGCCGCTGCGACCAAACCGCCTCCAAAGCGAAAAGGCCGCTCGCTCATCGGGTTGAGCGGCATCGGGCTAGTGCTCGTGGGGGCGCTCTGCCTGGTGCTGACGGCGGGGGCTGCCGTCGTGGCCTGGACTATCATCGACGGCGGGAACGCCACGCCATCTCGCGCCACCCCAGTGCCGACGCCAGATGACATACTGTTCCAGGATGACTTCGCCAGCGCGGAGTCGGGATGGGAAATCGGGAGCTACGACACGGGGAGTGTCGGATACAAAGATGGCGCCTACTCGGTCGTCTCCTTCGGCAATCAGAAGGAGATGTGGGGTCTGGCTAACCGCTGGTTCGACGACTTCATCCTCGACGTGGATGTCACCCAGGTATCCGCCCCACCCAATAACAACAACGGATACGGCGTGATATGCCGCGACCAAGGGGATGGCAACGGGTATTATCTCCTCATATCAGGCGATGGGCTCTTCACCATCCAGACAGCGGTGGCTGACTCGTTTGAGCCCCTGGTCGAGTGGACCGAGTCCAGCGCCATCCGCCAAGGCAACGCGACCAACCACATTCAGGTCGAGTGCATCGGCACGAGCCTCTCCCTGTCGGTCAATGGCACGCTGCTAGCAACGGCGGAGGACAACACCTACCGTGAAGGGGACATCTCGTTGGCTATGACCTCATATGAGAGCGAACCATCGGAGGCGCTCTTCGACAACCTGGTTGTGCGAAGGCCGTGAGGGTGGACAGGCCAGCACGAGAGTCGAATGACGACGTTCAGATTCGCAAGGGATGGAGGTCTGCAATGTCGAAAGCACTGAGGGTCACCTTCATCGTCCATGGAATAGTCGCCGTTGTCGTCGGGGCCCCACTGCTCCTGGCCCCGGGGCGTTTCCTCGGCTGGTTCGGCTGGGCGCCTGTCGACCCGCTCCTCAGCCGCCTGCTGGGGGCGGCGCTGCTCGCCCTTGGTTGGAGCTCATTCCGCGGCGCGGGGGCCAGC
>JAUVSX010000495.1 GCA_030596915.1 Chloroflexota bacterium
GAAGGTACTGAAAGGGCTGTTGATCGAAGGTGGGCTGAGGTGGCAGACGGTGGACATACTGTTGTCGCTCCTGGACGGCGGCAACCGCTACGTGCTATCGCTGAACATGCCCAACGACGGGTACGTCAGCAACCTGAAGCAGGGCGGTATCGTCGAGATCCCCGCTCTCGTAGGCGCCGATCGCATCTACGGTCTGGGGTTGGGCGGATTGCCGCAGGCGATCGCCGCAATCCTGGAGCTTCAGTTAACCATCATGGACCTGGTCGCCGAGGCGGCGGTCACCGGCGACCGACAGGCAGCTCTGGAGGCATTGATCGTCGATCCGACGGTACCTGACCCGGCGACGGCCAAAAAGATCCTGGACGAGATGCTTTGCGTCCAGGCAGATCTGCTGCCCCAGTTCTAGCGAGGTAAGCGGGGACCTACGGAATATGAGCGGGTCGGGAGTCGCTGGCTCGGCCTGCTCCTTTCACGCGTTGAGCTGCACAGAGGGCGGTCTACGGATGAAGCCCACAGACAGATTCCTAGCGGCTATCAATCGGCAGATGCCTGATCGTGTTCCCAAGTTTGCTGAGTTCACGCCCGGGCTGATGGAAGCCTTGAAGGAGAGGACCGGCTGCGAGGATCCCGCCGAGTACTTCTCCTGCGAAATGCGCGACGTGCGCTTCCATCCCACGAGGTTGAGGGCGGACTTTTCGCCCCACCTCGGCGAGTTACCCCCTGGTTCGACGATCGCGCAGTGGGGCTGGGCGGGGACTCTAACGCACCTTCACCATCTCACAAGGATGGTCCACCCGATGCGGGGTTTCGTATCAGTCGAGGAGATCGAGGGCTATCCTCTCGCCGACGTGCACGCCCTCGGCGCGCACAGCGGGTCGGCCAGTTGGGACCAGTTCGCGCCTGACCCGACCCGGTTCTACCAGCCAGCCCCGCTGGCTGGACTGTATCCGCGAGGGAACACAGCCCGTCAGCAATGCACGGCACGCCCGGCACGTATTGGACGTACTGCGCTCCGCCCAGGTCTCGGCCCGCTCTGGACAGGCCATAGAGCTGGCGACGACAGAGTGAGGAAGCTAGTATGGCGCAGTATGTGGTAGGCGTTGATGGAGGAACGACGAAGACGATCGCTCTGGTAGCCGACGATCGGGGCCACATCTTGGGCGCGGCCCGTGGCGGCAACAGTAACTGGACCCGCCCCGACGTTGAGATCCCGATGCGCGTCGTCGCCGACACGGTGCAGGCAGCGTTGGCCCAGGCCGGATTGAGCGGCGATGACATCGCCGTGGGGGTATTCGGCCTGGCCGGGGCCGATTGGCCCGAGGACCATGAACGGCGAGAGCGCGTGCTGAAGAAAAGCGGCATCGCACGGCAGGTGATCGTGAAGAACGACGCCATGGTAGGCTGGCGTGCGGGCACGCGCCAGAAGTGTGGGGTGGTGATCGCGGCCGGCACAGGCTCGAACACGTGCGTCATACCGCCCGACGGGCAGGAGTGGTGCTACGGCTACTACGTCTTCTACGGCGGGGCAGTAGATGTGGCCCAGGAGGCCATCCACGCCGTGCTGCGCCAGGAGGACGGGCGTGGAAAGCTTACGGCGCTGACCGAAACTGTGTTGGGCAGGCTAGGCTACCCGACGGCCGAAGCGATGCTCAAAGGTATGGCTGCGCGGGAACTCGATGAAGGGCTCGTCTACTCGCTGTGCCCGCTGGTGTTCGAGGTAGCCGACGGTGGCGACGACGTGGCGGCCGAGATCATCGTCAACCAAGGCTTGGCCCTGGCCGAGTATGCGACTGCTGCAATCCGCCGGTACGGGATGCAAGGCCTGGAGTTCGACGTGGTGCTCTCGGGAAGCATCTTCAAGGGCCAGGGACCTCTCTTGATAGATACCATCACCCAGGCCATCTACCGCGTGGCACCCCGCGCGCGTGTTGTGCACGCTCAACTGGAGCCCGCCGTGGGCGGGGTGCTCCTGGCCTACGATGCCCTTGGCATCACTGTGACGGACGAGATGGTCGACAATCTGGCGCAGACGATGCCCGGCGACGAGCTCTTCAGCACTGCCGGCGCGGCTGATACAGGGCCGGCTGGGCAGGATTACAGAGTGAGTGCGACCTGGACCAGCGCAGACCTCTAGCACAGACGGGAGGCAGAACAAGTGAAACTGGTCATCGTTGGGGCAGGCAGTTCCTACATCCCCGAGCTCAACGGTGGGATGATCGAGAACGACGAGACACTGCCTTTCACCGAGGGGTGCCTGATGGATGTCGACGGGGAGCGGCTGGAGACCCTGACTGGCCTAACGGAGCGCATGCTGGCCAAGGCTGGCCTGAGGGTTGACGTGACGTCCACCACCGACCGACGACAGGCACTGGCAAGAGCCGTGTTCGTCAGCTGCCTGATCCGCGTCGGGGGAATGGACGCCCGCATCAACGACGAGCGCATTCCCCTCAAGTACTCCATCGTAGGCCAGGAGACGACTGGGCCTGGTGGCATGATGAAGGCGCTGCGCACGATCCCGGTGATGCTGGAACTGGCTGGTGATATGACGGAAAGCTGCCCCGAGGCGTGGCTGATCAACTACACGAACCCCAGCGGCATCATCGCCGCGGCGCTGGGCAAGCACAGCGATGTGCGCTTCGCCGGATTGTGCAGTGGGCCGATGGAGTGGAGCAGGTCCGTCCTGGACCTCCTGGGTGTGGATCCACCGCGCGGCAACGTGGCGTGGGTGGGGCTCAATCACCTGGGCTTCGCCACTCAGGTGTGGGTGGACGGGGAGGACGTGACCGGCCAGGCAGTCGAGGCAGTGGCGGACCGCTGGGGTATCGATGGGGAGTGGCTGCGGACTCTGGGGGCGATTCCCGCAAGCTACCTGGAATACTAC
>JAUVSX010000132.1 GCA_030596915.1 Chloroflexota bacterium
CATACGCCGGCGCTCGTCCTCATCAGCTACCTCGTCTAGTCCATCGAGTAGGACAAGGCACCGCCCGCCCCTGAGGCAATTCTCGAAGAAGCGCTCGCTGGGATGCATCCCCATATCTCTGTACCATTCGGTCAGGTAGCCCGGCAGAGTACGCGCCGCGCCATCGGCGGCCAGCACATCCTTGAGACGCCGCAATGGGACGAGAATGGACACTCGCTTCTCTCTGAGCTCGCGCCCCAGCCGCTCCCCGGCGTGGCCGCGCGCGTACGTCAGCGCCAGATACGAAAGCAGCGTGCTCTTGCCGCTCCCTGGCCCACCCAGGATGGCGAGCCGCTCGTGCTTCACCATCGCTTGCCCGATGCCGAGCGGAGGCGCGCCCTCGCGACCGAGCGCCTGCTTCGCCACCTCGGCGTGAATGGAAACATACACATGCTCCAGGTCGACCGCCACCGGCGCCCTCGTCTTCAGCCCGCGTATGTTCAGCCCGCGGTGCTCCTCAATGAGGTGGGTCAGGTATCGCTTACGGAAACCCCACCCAGACCCGACGCGGCCCATTCCCTTGGCGATGGCATCGCCCAGCTTACTGAAAACTGGCGTGAGCAGGGCACCCAGAGCGACTAGAGCCACGGCTACCAGCAGGCCTAGCCACCATGGAATCTGACTGTCGGTCATCCGTCCCAGTGGCGGAGTCGGGGTGGGATAGGGTGTATGAGAAGGAGTCGGCGACGGCGGCGCGGGCGTCTGCCCGTAGACGACCGTGACAGAGAGCGCAATCATCAGCCAGACAATGACGCCCACCAGGACTCTCCTGCGCATACGGCCCTCCTGCAAGCTGACTGAAGTGCGGCCCTGCCGCGGGCGTCGCCTCGTGGGCTACCACCGGCGGCAGGGCCATTCTGTATTCGCCCGGCGCTGCGTACAAGCGCCGGCCAGGGACAGGCCGCGCCGTTTCTCGCGCGCCTCTCACTGAGAGAGGCGCGCAGCCTCGGCCCGCGTCAACGTGGCACGCGTGTCTGCGACCACGAGACCCGTGGCATTGCCGGCAGGGGAGTCCTCTGTACCCCCGGTGAGAGACGTGGGAGACGCACCGAAACCCGATATTGTTGTTCGAGTTGTCCGGGTTGTTCCTGTTCGGTTCGCGCAGCGGGCGTTCTCTCGATTGTTGTTCCACGAGCCACCGCGCCCGTCACAATCACCATTTGGCGCGATAGTACGCCTCGGTACTCACACCACCGGCGCTGGGGTTCTCGGCATCGATATCCCAGAGGGCCAGGTTGTTCGCGATGTAGTCGCGAATGCGCTCCAACGACCGCTGATTCCGGATGATGTGGTCGTAGTACCTTCTTTGCCAGAGCCCCGTATCTCGGCCCGGATCGTGTGCCCGCGCCCAGTCTCTATACACCTTTGACACCAGCGATTTGAATGCACCGATCACATCGCCCAGCCCTGGGTTGGTTCTGATCGTCGTTGGTTCCGGCAGCGTCCACGTTGTAGGGGCAGCCCTTGTGGCTGCCCGCGACGTAGTGCCCTCGTCACACGCCTGCAACCACACGATCAGGTGCACGTGATTCGGCATAATTGTTAATTCGTCCAAGGCAATCGTCGGGAACCACCGCGGCAGGGCCTGCCACATCGGTGATGACTGCCGTGACCACGGGGTCATCTAGTAGACACTCGCGGTCGCGCGCGCAGATTGTGACGAAGTACGCACCAGCTTGTGTGTGGTCGTATCCCTTCAGGCGAATCGAATGGCGTCGCCGGTGCTGGGGGTCACGATGCGTCAACAGCGTGCCTCCGGGCCCAAGACGCAGGGTGTCCAGCGCCCCCTATCCCGGCCGGTTCCCCCAGGTCCTTCGCCACACACACAGTTGGGCAGGGGCAAGCCCTACCCCTACAATATGATCCACGTTCGCGGCCGCGCTTGCCCTTGCGCGCCTTCCGCCAAGCCAGGTGGAGATTCTCCCACGAGCATACCCGCCCGTACAGGTGGTTGTACGTCTTCATGTCGCCCTACTCCCGGCCGAAGTCCGCCTGGACCCGGGTGATACGCCCTTGAACGTTCCGGAGCGGGCCGATCGCCTGGGGAATCCCCGGCGCGGTACGCGCAGCGGGCGTTCTCTCGATCGAAGTTCCACGAGCCCCCGCGTTCAGGGCGCAAGCGCCCGTCACACCATACTGCTTGCCTTCCTGCGCCAGCCCCCGAGCAGACGCCCGATCTCCGTGTCACACATGGTGCGAGATAGGAGCCCGGCGATACGCCTCAGGCCCCCTGGCAGAGCACCGCCGAGGCCCAGCCAACCCGGACCTACATCTTCCGCGTCCAGGCTTCAACTCGGCTCTCAAAGGACTGGCAGTCCTCTAACGGGACCCTGTCCCGCGACCGCCAGTCCGATCTTTCGCTGATTCGCCCTTTCACCCCTTCGCCCTCTCGCTGATTCGCTGATTCGCTCATTCGCCCTCTGCTGATTCGCCCTCTCGCTGATTCGCTTTTCTTGCCCCCGCGACCTATACTGCCTGCGCGACTTGTCCCGGAGGTATCCCTATGAGCGTGCGCTTCATCCCCGAGGGCACCGTCAAGGTGCCCGAGATCAGCTTCACCGACACAATCAGGTTTCCGGCAGCCCAGACGGCCCTGCTAGTACAGGACATGCAGAACGACTTCGTCGAACCCGCCGGCGCCCTCACAATCCCGGCCGCGGCCCAGACAGTCGCACCCATCCAGCGATTGCTCGCGCGGGCGCGTGCTCTCGACGTGCGCGTCGTCTACGTGCAGGACACACACCTCAAAGACGACGTCGAGTTCGACATCTGGGGCGAGCACACCCAGCCCGGCACCTGGGGATGGGAGATCATTAGGGACCTCGAGCCCCGACGCGGGGAACTGAATATCCAGAAGAACCGCTACGATTCCTTCTACGGGACCTGGCTCGATCACTACCTGAGCCACGTGTGGCGCGTCCGCACCCTCGTCCTCGTAGGTACGGTAGCTAACATCTGCGTGCTGCACACGGCCGCCTCGGCGGGGCTTCGTCACTTCCGGGTCGTCGTCCCAGCCGACGCGATCTCGGCGCTCACCGACTTCGACCAGGCGATGGCGCTGCGGCAGATCTCGTGGCTGTACGGCGGGACCGTGCTGCGGAGCGCGGACGACATTGAGTTTGCCGAAGAGCCTGGCACGCGGAGTGAGGGCGAATAGGGAGAACGCGCGTCGAATGAGGTCCCACGAGCGCGACGTTAGCGAAGGCATGCTCTTCACCGATCAGTACCAGCTGACGATGGCTCAGCTCTACTACCGCATGGGCCTACACGAGCGGCGCGCGCAGTTCGACTACTTCTTCCGCAGCTATCCGGACTACGGCGCGCACCAGGCCGGCTACTGCATCAACGCCGGCATGGAGTGGCTGCTCGACTGGATGGAGCACGCCCGCTTCGGAGAGCGAGATATTGAGCACCTGCGCGGGCAGACGGGACGGACCAGGGAGCGGGTGTTCGCCGATGACTTTCTTGACTGGCTCTCGCGCCACGGCACGTTCGACGGCATCAGTATGCGCGCGATCCCCGAGGGACGCGTCGTCCACCCCAACGTCCCGCTCACCGTGGTCCAGGGCCCGCTGCCGATGGCCCAGATCCTGGAGACCTCGCTGCTCAACCACCTCAACTTCCAGACGCTCATCGCGACGAAGGCCGCGCGCATCCGTGAGAGCGGGCGGGGACGGCTACTGCTGGAATTCGGGCTGCGGCGCGCGCAGGACCGCGCTGCCAGCGCCGGGGCCAGGGCAGCGCTCATCGGCGGGGCCGACTTCTCCTCCTACGTGGGCATATCCCACGTGCTTGGCTATCCGCCCAAGGGCACGCACGCGCACAGTATGGTCCAGGTCTTCATGGCGCTCGGGGAGGGTGAGCTGGGCGCCTTCCGCGCGGATGCCGACGTCTACCCTGACGACTGCCTGCTCCTTGTCGACACGATCGACACGCTCAAGAGCGGCGTTCCCAATGCCATTCGAGTGTTCGAGAAGCTGCGCCGCAGGGGTCACGAGCCGGTCGGAATCCGACTCGACTCAGGCGATCTGGCCTACTTGAGCGTACGGGCCGCCAGGATGCTCGACGACGCTGGCTTTCCCGACACAGCCATCGTCCTATCGAACCAGCTCGACGAGCTAGTCATCATGCAGATCCTCGCCCAGATTGAGGATGAGGCCCCGCGGTACGGCGTCGACGCAGATCATTTGATCGGCCGGCTCGCGTATGGGGTTGGCACGCGGCTGATCCCCTCGCACGGAGACTCCGCCCTCGACGGTGTCTACAAGCTCGTGGCCGTCGAGGACAGCGGCGAGTGGGTCCCGGCTATCAAGCTCTCGGAGACGCCGGCGAAGACGCTGAACCCGGGCGACAAACACGTCTGGCGCGTGTACGACGCGAGGGGACGCGCCACGGCTGACTTGATGAGCCGCCGGGACGAAGATCCGCGCACGATGGACTCGATTCTGCTACGCCATCCATTGGAACAGGCGACGTACCGGAGGCTCAGCCACGCGGATATCTCGGAAATCGAGTCAATGCTGGTCGATATGCTAGTGGATGGGGAGTTGCGCTACGCCCTCCCATCGATAGAGGAAATGCGCGAGCTCAGGCAGGCCGATCTGGACCGGCTGGATGCCGGCGTGCGGCGCATCGTCAACCCGCACATCTACCACGTCTCGCTCACCGAGGGGCTGTGGGATCTGAAGCAGGAGCTGATCGCGGCGGCGCGCGGCTAGGGTCGCGACACCAAGGGCGCGGGTACGGGAGGTTGCGGCCATCGTGCACATTTATGGCATTTGGCGGCGAGAGCTGCCGACCGGGCGTGGATCAACGCCAGGCTGGGGCCCGACGGTCCCAGAGATGGCAGTCCCGGGGGAACTGAGGACGCTTCCATGAGATCGCTCGATGTAGAGGCCTACTTCGTCAAGGTCGTCTTTCCCTTCGTCGAGGAGCGATTCCCCAACACCGCGCCGCAGATGATGGTGATGGTCGAGGGATCCGCTGGGCTCGGACTGCACGACGAGTGGTCCGACCTGGACGCCACGATCTACCTGGACGATCCGTTGTGGAAGGCGCGCGGCGGCCAGCTCCAGCTTGCCTTGATGCACGAACTGGCGGTCTTCAGCGACCAGTCCGAGCCCCACTGCTCGTTTGCGCGCCAGCCGCACCGCTGGGCCGTGACCGGCCGCCCTGAGGTATGCGTTCATCCCATATCCTGGCTGCTGGACCGCAACGCGAATCTGTTCCTCTCGCAAGGCCAAGATCTACCCTGGGAGGAAGTATCGGTCGAGCGGCTCTATGCCCTGCAGCACGACCTCATTCTACGGGATCCCCGCGGTACGCTCCGCAGCCTTCGAGAGGCGACCGCCGTCGACCGCTACCCCGAGTGGCTGTGGAGAAAGCACCTGATTCTCAGGCTGGCCGATCTGAAGGGCGAGCCTTGGGACTTCGAGAAGGCGGCCAAGCGATCCAGACCCGTCGAGTCGACGACGATCCTCGGGCCGCTCCTGCAGGCGCTGCTCAAAGTCTGCTTCCTGGTCGAGCGTCGCTACTATCCGTGGCGCAAACACCTGTGGCAGGCGTTCGGCGGACTCCCGATCGCGAGGGAGACTGGACCGTTGTTCGCGGAGGCGGCGACGGCCGATTCGTGGAACGCGCGCGCTGAGGCGGTGAACGAAGCCGCTGTGCGCCTCGCAGATGCAGTCATCCAGCGCGGGGTCCTGACCTCGGAGATGCTCGAGCACCTGCTCCCGGCGAAGAACCACAGGGCCTGGTCAAACCCCGACTGGTTGGCAGATTACCACAGGCTCGGCTCTCTCGCTCGCGATGCTGGTTACGACGAGCAGGATGGGTGGGTATGGAGACTGTGGGACTGGGCGTAGTGGAGTGTGGCGGCAGGATGCAGCAGGGCTGCAACGACGCCAGGCCTTACCGTCGTGAGTTGGGCTGGTAATGTATCTCGAGGGAGGTGGGGAATGTCGGTAGCGACCAGGTCGTGGTGGCACAACTGCGGCGTAGAAGAGGATGCCGAGATCCGCGAGATTGACCGAATGGAGGATATGCTCGCGCAGATCCCGGATGATGTGTATACGATCAGACGTCTCATTTCGTCCTTGGAGATGTGCCATCACAAAGGCGAGAGGTGGGTCGAGAACATCATCCACGCCGTCGGCTCGGGCCAGACCTCCAAGGGGATCGGCACCCGGTCTGCCGGCGGGTCACACCCCGTTGAGCGTGTATGGCAGAGCACGTGCGCGTCGCTCTCGGCATGGATCGCGGGATCGCCGGCGGATTCTGTCGGCATCTCGGTAGGCTCGATCCCCGCCTCTCACTTGCTCGCGAGACTCGGGCCTCGCACGCCACTGAAGGAGTGGCAGGTGCAGCGGGTCGCTGAGAGGATTCGTAGCTTCATTGACTGGCCACGTTCACCCGAAGATCCTTCGTCCCAGTACGTTGGGCTTCTGGAGTGTGGCAGTGAGTACGAGTCCTCGTTGCGGAGCGAATGCCCGGAGTTCTACATGGAACATCGGGATTTCTGGCTCGCCACGGCCGGAGCGATCCTGCACGACACGGAAAACGGCGAAGACGCGGAACTGCCACTCGCCATCGCCATCGATATGCTGATGCCGTGCCACTGGGATTTCGTAGAGAATCTCGGCATAGTTCTGGGTGCGATCGGGGGAGAGCTCCGACCCGACAGGCCCTTTTCGGCTTGCGCCAGGAACATCCATCTCGCTCCGGTCGCCCTAGGATGACGGTAGTCTGCCGGACGCTCAGGGCGTACTACGAGGGCTCCGAATCGAACAGGCGAGCAGATGCGCAGATCATCGCTCTCCTCGGGAATCCGACGGCTGCGAAGAAGTGGCTGGCCGCGTCGCTGGACATGACGATACGGCTGCAGCTAAGTCTCTAGCGGTTCAGTGCGGCCGTGGTGGCTGCTGCCGCCTACGCACTAGAAGGTTTGGTCAGAGCGTCGCTCGCTTTCGGGCCACCGCCGTCTTGATGTTCCTACGCCAGTGCCCTTGGTACGCGGCAAGCAGCAGTTGGCCACCTTGTGTTAGTAGCCAGGCAGCGATCGGGCATGCCGAGGCAACCTGCGTAGCGTGAATTGAGCGTTCTTGGCCACAAGCCATCAGTCGGGGAGAGCCAAATGGGCGTGTTGAGTCTGTTCAACCCAGGAAAGAAGGTAGCAATCGTGACGGGCGCCGCGCGAGGTCTCGGCCGGCAGTCCGCGATTGCACTTGCCGAGGCGGGTGCAGATGTGGCCATCTGCGACCTGCTTGTGGCGCAGGGGGAGAGAGTGGCCGCAGAGATCGAGGCGCTGGGTCGCCGGGTGCTCTTCGCCCAGGCGGATGTGACACGGTCCGACCAGGTTGATGCGTTCGTACAGCAGGTGGTCGACCAGTTAGGCAAAGTGGACATCCTGGTGAACAACGCCGGCATCCCCTCGCAGGGCCGCTCGCTAGAGGACGAAAACGATGCCTTCTGGCGACACATCCTGGAAACCAATCTCTCTAGCGCCTTCTACGTTTTCGCGCAGTGGTGCGCCACATGATCGGCCGCGGCGAGGGCGGCGCCATCATCAACATAGGCTCGATGAGCGGGACGATCATCAACAACATCGCGCCGCGGCGCAACGTTCCCTATTGTGCGACGAAGGCGGGCGTCCTGCACCTGACGCGCGG
>JAUVSX010000434.1 GCA_030596915.1 Chloroflexota bacterium
CAACCAACTGCCGCTGCGCCAGGAAGAGCATGATATTCAGAGTCAGCGCCACAACCAGTGAAACCGCCGTCATCAGCTTCCAGCAGGCCTGGCGCTGGGTCTGCAACGCGAACAGCCCAATCGAGAGGGGGACTCTCGGTTGCTGTCGACGTAGCTCAACGGTCCTACGAGGTCGCTCCAGGTCCATAGGAACTGCAACACGACCTCCGCGGGGACGGCGGGCCGGTCGGATCAGCCTCCCGGGAAGAAGGCTGGAAGATGCGCCCGGTGAGCCTCGAGCAGCTCGTCAGACAGCGTGCGCGCGGTCGCGGGGTCGGTGACCGATCCATCGAGGAGCAACGCCTCGAGGAATAGCTCTCGATCACCGGTCAGGGCAGCTTCCACCGTAAGCTCAATGGCCGCGAGCTTGCTGGTGATGATCGCAGCCAGCGTCGGAGGGAAGTCGATCAACTGCAGCGGACGCAGTCCACCCGCCGTGGCAGCGGCGGGCAGTTCGAGCACCGCTTCGGAAGGCAGATTGGGCACGGCGCCCCGGTTGGGCAGATTGGCAGAGAAGATGAGGCGCTGATCATACTCGATGGAACGAATGAGGTCGAGGAGCTTGGAGTGCTCGCCCACCCTACGCTCGAAGATGCGGGGATCGAGCGGCTGCTCGCCCCGGGCCCAAGCCCGCATCTGTGCATAGCGCTCGTCGCCGTGAGCGATGCCTGCCTCGATGGAGAATGCGTCGACGCCGAGAGTCTTGCCACAGTACTGACCGTGAGGAAATCGTTCAGGGAAGAACTCTACCACGTGCCGGTCGTTGACCGCCGGGTAGGCGCCATAGGCATCGAAGAGCGACCAGGAGAAGGGGTTATCGGCCCGCGTCGGGACCCAGCCGGCGGGCGCCTGCGTCGTGTCACCTCCTGGAATCGCGCCCCTTTCGCTTTCCCCAAGGTTGGCAGCCTGCGCATCCTCCCGAGCCAGCCTTTCGCGCACCAGAGGCCAACAGTCCTGGCCATTCCAGCGCAGATCGTAGATGAACGTCAGATGGTTGACGCCAGCGTACAGCGCGGTCACCTCCTCCACCGGCGCGCCGATAAACTGGGCGAGCTGCCGTATGACCGAGAAGACGCCGATGCAGAGTCCGACGACCGGTGCGCCGGTAGCCCGGCGGATTGCCCAACAGTTGGCCGCCATCGGATTGGCATAGTTGAAGAACCAGGCTTGAGGGCAGAGCTTCTGAACGTCACTGGCGATGTCGATCAGCGCCGGAACCATACGCATCGCCCGCGAGATGCCCCCAGCCATCACCGTATCGGCCACCGGCTGGTATATGCCATACTTCCGTGGGATGAGGACATCCAGTTCGCGCCCTCTTCTGCCGCCCACGGCGATCGTGCAAACGACCACGTCCGCGCCGGGCAGCAGATCACAGCGGTCGACGGCACTACGAATCGTGATGTCTGCCCCCCTTGCCGCGACCATCTGGCGGCTGAGGCCTTCCGCCGTCTCAAGAGCCTCCGGATCTATGTCCACGAGCCGCAGTTCCCACGGACCGAGATCCGGCGTCATAATCAGATCAGTGACCAGGCCGGTCGTGAAGGCAGTGCTCCCTGCGCCAATGATCAACATCCTCTTCCGCATATCGTTCCTTTCGCGATCAGGTGTCCGAAGCCATCGCGGCCTCGGAAGCCTCCTGGAGGGCGACCATCGCTACCGGACGAGGGCTCGGCGTGCGTCCTCGATGACGCGCAGGACCTCTCTCTCGAGAGCGGGCGACATCCCCGACGGCTCCTCTAAATCGCGCTGAATGTCCAACACCACGTCGCGTGCCTTGTCGGCGTCGAGCCGACTACCCGCTTCGATCCACGGCCCGACCATTTCCCGAGACCATATTGTTGGCTGCCACTGTTCATCTCGGAAGTAGCGGAGCGTGTGGTCCGTGTCGAGGTAGTGGCCGCCTGGGCCTACCTCAAGAATCGTGTCGAGGCCGATGGTTGCCTCGCTGATCTCGAAATCTTTGGCCAGATGCTTCAGCGCACCGATGAACTCATTGTCGAGGACCATCTGCACAGGGGAGCAGACCTCGTCGATGGATAGCAGGCCCGCGCCGATCGATACCCTGCCGCCGGCGATCAGCGTCGGGATCGCCGACAGGGCCTTCTGCGCGCCCGCCTCCGCCGACGGGAGCTTGGCATCGGGCAGACCCGAGTGCCCGCCCCCGGAGACGCCATAGAAGCGGGCTAGCTGGATCGTCATCATGTTGGTGATCGGGATCTCAGGGCGCCCGTAGGGGTAGATCGACGTACGCATATCGATCGCACCCAGGCCGCAGCCGATGTGCAGCCGCTTCTCGCCGAAGAGCGCCCAGTCGAGGATCGAGAGCGCTATCTGTTCTGCCAGGTTGAGCGTGACAGCGCCTGCCATTGTCACCGGGGCCGTCGCGCCCATCAGGTACATGTCGCCGATGTGCACGCGAAGACCGCGCTCCCAGAAGTAGGCTACCTGGTAAGCCTCGTGCCGGCCCAGCTTCAGAGGCGGCACCAGGTAGACGGTTGCATGGAAGACATTCTTGAGAGGGCGCTGGAGCTCGTCGGCGAGCGCCTCGGACAGCCGGAGCACGTAGGGGCACAGCTCGTCCAGGTGGATGGTCCCCGAATCGCCCGCACCATACTTCCAGCAGTAGTAGCGCTCGTAGAGTGGCTCCAGCGGCGCAGGAACAGGTAGGCGGCAGCCAAGCATGTGCGCGACCGGGTTCACATGTTCGAGATGGCGCGGCATCGCAAAGTAGAAGGCCAGGGCTTCTTCAGTCCAGGGCACGAGCTCTCGGGTGACGGGGTCGTGGTAGAGGCCGTGGAATACGCCGGCGGACCCACCCACGTGGGGCTCAGCCCGCTCCCAGTCATACTTGGGCACATCGGCGATGAAGCGTTCGACGAGGTCCGGGGGAAAGCGCACGCGTTGCTCCGTCTGGTCGACACGGAGCCCGAAGTCCGCCAGGGCGGTCAGAAGCTGCTCGTTCTGGATCTCCATGCCCAGCTCAGCCAGAATGCGAAGAGCACTCTGGTGGATGAGGCTGATGTCGGCGCCGGACATCACATTGCAGGGTTGGCCTACAACGCGCATGATCCTACTCCCCTTCTTGCAGCGAACGCGTTTGCCTAGTCAAACTGGGGCAAATCCTGCTGGTGCTCCGCGAGCAACTCGTCCGCGAGTCGCCCAGCTACCGCCGGATCCCAGACCGAGCCATCGAGGAGCAACGCCTCGACGAATAGCTTGCGACTGCCCGACAGGGCCGCCTCAACCGTGATCGCCTGGGCAGCTATCTTGCGATTGAGTGGTGCGGCCAGCGTGAATGGGAAGTCGGGGACGTGCAGGGCCTGCAGGCCGCGACCCGTCGCCACTGCCGTCAGCTCGAGCACGGCTTCAGCCGGCAGGTTGGGCACTGCGCAGTCGTTGGGCAGGTTCGCGGCGAACGTCCCACGGTTGTCGCCGTCGATCGAGTCGAGGATCTCGAGCAATCGCGAGTGCTCGCCAGAGGTCCTCCCGAAGATCCGTTCATCAAGGGGCGCCTCGC